>JAJFLL010000235.1 GCA_021772695.1 Deltaproteobacteria bacterium | reverse complement strand
GGGTCCTGTCCGGCCTGCACCCCCACCGTCCTCGTAAACTGCGGGCGGCGGGGGGCCCCCGTCCGGCCACCCACTAAAACTGAAGTGGAAAGATCAACGATTTAAAATTTTATGGCGATTCAAACCGAAGAAATGATGCTTAATATGGGTCCCCAGCACCCTTCCACCCACGGGGTAATCCGTTTCGTGGTAAAGAGTGACGGGGAAGTCATGACCGAAGCAGTGCCCGATGTGGGTTATCTGCACCGCAGTATCGAGAAGATCGGAGAGATCTGCGATTACAACGGTTTTATGCCCTATACGGATCGCGCCGATTACCTCTCCGCCATGAATGCGAATCTGGGCTACGCCATGGTGGTCGAAAAACTCATGGAGTTGGAAATTCCCAAACGGGCGGAATATCTGCGGGTCATTTCCTCAGAGTTTAATCGCATCATTTCCCATCTGCTATGTCTTGGTGCCTTGGCCATGGATGTGGGAGCGGCAACACCATTCATTCATGCCTTGAAGGAGCGGGAAAAAGTCAACGACCTGATGGAAGCCCTCTGCGGGCAACGTCTTACCTACAATTACGTACGTATCGGCGGTGTGGGTTATGACATGCCTCCGGGATTCACCGAGAACTGCCTGGGTTTTTTGAATCAGTTCGAACCCTTAGTTGATGAATTTGATCGCCTGGTGGGTGGCAATAAAATCTTTATCGAGCGTACGGCCAATGTGGGGACCATCAATGCCGAAGACGCCATTGCTTACAACTTGGTGGGACCGAATTTACGGGCAGCAGGGGTCACTTACGACCTGCGTCGCGATGAGCCCTACTCGGTTTACCCCGAACTAGATTTTGACGTCATTGTCGGACATGGTGAGCAGGGCACCGTGGGTGATAGCTTCGATCGTTTCGTGGTGCGACTCAGGGAAATCAAACAGTCCATTCGCATCTTGAAACAGTGTTTCGCCAAGATTCCCGATGGGGACATCATGGGTAAGGTGCCCGCCACTCTCAAACCACCCGTTGGGGAATGCTATGTACGAACGGAGTCTTCTCGGGGAGACATGGGTTACTATTTGATTTCCGATGGTTCTAAAAATGCCTTTCGAGTTCGGATTCGTACCGGCTCCTTTACCGGAATGTCGATTATCGAAAAAGTGAGCCGGGGCATGATGCTGGCCGATCTGGTTACCTTAATCGCCAGCCTGGACGTGGTAGCTCCTGAAATCGACCGTTAATTTTTTTCTTAGGGTTGAGTGATTATGGAACAGCTTGCGATCACCATTCATGAAAACTATCTCTGGGGAGCCCCGCTGTGGGCGGTCAACTTGATCGTCATGTTCGGTGCTTCCGCTGTAGTTTTGATGTTGTTTGTGGCCCCCTTCGCCGGCATCACTAGTTTTGTAGAACGCCGTATCGCCGCCCGTATCCAAGATCGCATTGGCCCCAATCGCGTGGGCCCTCAAGGTATTCTGCAATTTCTCGCTGACGGCATCAAATCTCTCATGAAAGAAGACCTGATTCCCACGGACGCCGACAAGCCGCTGTTTATCTTGGCGCCCTATTTGGTGTTTTTAGGGATGTTCACCACTTTTGTGGCCATTCCCTTTTCGAGCAAATTGATTGTTTCTGATTTGAATGTGGGTTTGCTGTTTATCTTCGCCACCTCGGCCATCACCGCGGTAGGCTTGGTGATGGCGGGATGGGGCTCTGGTAGTAAATGGTCCATGCTGGGCGGGATGCGTGCTGCCGCACAAATCATCAGTTATGAAATCCCCACAGGTCTAGCCGCCTTATGTGTGATTCTGTTGGCAGGATCCTTGTCTCTGCAAACCATCATTGCGGGACAAGGCGCTTATCCCTGGCAATGGTATCTCTTTAATAATCCCTTCAATCCTTTGGCCTTTTTTATTTTACTGGCCTCATTGGTGGCTGAAGGCAACCGGGCACCCTTTGATTTACCCGAAGCCGAATCCGAATTGGTCAGCGGATACAATACGGAATATTCCGGCATGCGTTTTTTATTTATCTTCTTTGCCGAATGGGCCAACCTCTACATTATCGGTGCTTTGGTGACGGTATTATTTCTCGGCGGTTGGCAGATTCCCGTTGGTGTTAGTGAGTGGGCTGGTGGAGTCGCCTCTTGGTTTCCTCAAGTGCTGCAATTTCTCACTTTTTTCCTAAAGGTATTGGTCTTCGTCTTTTTAATTATTCAACTGCGTTGGACCCTGCCGCGGGTTCGTATGGATCAGTTAATGGAAATTTGCTGGAAATACCTGGTGCCGGTGGCCTTTGTCTGCGTCATGGGCGTGGCCTTGTGGATGATTATTTGGCCCGAAGGGTTGCCCTGGATGACTTATTTATTGACCGCCGTAGCCGGACTTATTGTGGCCTATTATTGTTATCGGGTGATTTGGCAGTTGCGAAATACCAAGGCCACTTTAGAGTTCAATCCATTTGTCTAGGCAGGGAGAATTTACGCAGAAGGAATTTAAAGCATGAGTGTTAGTAATTATTTTGAAAACATCAAAGATGCGGCTACTTCGGTATTTGAAGGCTTTACCATCACCATGTCTCATCTATTCCGGAAGCCCGTCACCATCCAATACCCTGACAAAACTCCGATGCCTGTCACCGATATGATTCCTGAGCGATCTCGTAGTTGGCTTCGCGTTGAAATGGACATTTGCACCGCTTGTCTGAATTGTGAAAAAGCCTGTCCCATCGATTGCATCAAGATTGACACCGAAAAAGAAGAGGGTGTGGGCCGGTACATGACCCATTTCGATATCGACATGGCCAAGTGCATGTATTGCGGGCTGTGTACGGAACCGTGTCCCACCGGTTCGATTCATTTTATTCCCGAATTTGAACGGGCTACTTATTCGCTAGATCAAATGATCGAGCGTTTTGTGCCCGAAGGGGGGAAGGTGATCCCCTATAAACCGCCCAAGAAAGACAAGCCAGAAGCCGAGGCCCCAGCGGCGCCGGAAGCTCCTGAGAGTCCAGCGGAAACCCCTCAAAATTAAAGAAGAAATGTGTTCAAGCCCCTTTAGGGAATGGTCGCTTGACTTCGGGCGTAAGCCTACGTAAAAGGCGAGCGGCCCTGGTGTAATTCTTAGGAATATTAAGGGATTAGCCGATGATGACCCCCATGCAAGATTTGGCCTTCGCCGCCCTTTCCGGCATCGTAATTGCCGCGGGGTGCCTGATCGCCTTTTCTCGAAACCTGGTCTATTCCGCCTTTGCCCTCTTGGGAGCCTTTGTGGGGGTAGCGGGTTACTTTGTCTTATTGGGCGCCGACTTTGTCGCCGTGATCCAATTGCTCGTCTACATTGGCGGCATCATGGTGCTTTACTTATTTGCCGTCTTGATGACCTCGGGGATCGGTGATGTGACCTTAACCAATCGGTCCATTGCCACCAAGGCAAGCGCGCCACTTTGCATTGTTTTAATCATCCTGTTGGGAAAGCTGATTTATACCACAGAATGGTATGTGGCTGCCGAGCCCACGGAAATCGCCCCGACTACGGCGGCCATCGGCAACGCTTTGCTCACGGAATATCTGCTTCCATTTGAATTGGCCTCGGTTTTATTGCTGGGCACTTTAGTAGGGACGGTGGCTTTGGCTCGACGCGGGGTCAAGGTCATTAAGAAGTCATGATACAAATGCAACACTTTCTCATGATGTCGGCAGTGATCTTTGTATTGGGAATATACACGGTGGTCACTCGCAAGAACGTATTGGGTATCTTATTGGGTACCGAGTTGGTGCTGAATGCTGCGGCCCTCAATATTGTGATTTTTGGTTTTTACGGAAATCAAACCATTGAAAGCTCCATCTATGCCTTGTTTGTAATCGTTTTGGCTGCGGCCGAGGCAGCAGTAGCATTGGCAGTGGGTTTGACGCTTTACCAAAATTTCAAAACCATCGACACCACTGAAACTCGTGAGTTGAAGGGATAATGCATTTCTTTTTAGAAAATATCTGGGTGATTCCCTTGGCTCCGTTGATCGGTTTTTTGATCAATGGGCTTGGCTGTTTTTTGCGATTGCCCTACGTGAAAAGCCGAAAGTTCGTGCACTTCGTGGCCTGCACCGCCATCTTCGTGGCCTTTGTCTTTGCCGTAGGCGTGTTTTTCGATCTGCTGGGAATGGATCCCGCACACCGGTCTTTTACCAAGACATTATACCCGTGGATTTCTATCGGTTCCCTTGAGGCCAACGTGGCCTTTCTCGCAGACCCCCTGAGTGCCGTGATGATGCTCATCATCACGGGCGTGGGTTTTTTAATCCACGTCTATTCCATTGGATACATGCATGAAGACCCCGGGTTCGCCCGATTCTTCACCTATTTGAACCTATTTTGTTTCGCCATGTTGCTCTTGGTCATGGGCGACAATATCTTCATGCTCTTTATCGGCTGGGAAGGAGTAGGGCTGTGTTCCTATTTGCTCATCGGTTTTTGGTATGAGCATAAACCCAATGCGGTAGCAGGCATGAAGGCCTTCATCGTCAATCGTATCGGTGACTTCGCCTTCTTGATCGGATTGTTCCTGTTGTTTTGGTTTTTATACCAGCAAGGTCATCCCACCGTTGCCTTTTCTGGGATCCAAGAAAATGTTCATCTCCTAGAGGGCGCCAAGGTAGGGGGAATTTCCCTATTGGCCTTGGTGGGAATTTTGTTGTTCATCGGAGCCACCGGAAAATCGGCACAAATACCCCTATATGTTTGGTTGCCCGATGCCATGGCCGGCCCCACACCGGTTTCCGCATTGATCCATGCGGCCACTATGGTGACCGCAGGTATTTATATGATCGGGCGATTAAATTTCGTCTATTCTTTGGCACCCGAGGCCCTAGTGGTGGTGGCCACCGTGGGGGCCTTGACCGCCTTATTTGCCGCAACCATCGGCTTCGCCCAGAACGACATTAAAAAGGTATTGGCCTATTCCACGGTTTCCCAATTGGGTTACATGTTTTTAGGTATGGGCACCGGTGCTTACACCGCGGGCATTTTCCACCTAATGACTCATGCCTTCTTTAAGGCTTGTCTGTTCTTGGGATCCGGTTCGGTGATCTTGGGCATGCATCACGAACAAGATATGCGGCGCATGGGCGGGTTAAAAAAATATATGCCCGTCACCTACATGACTTTTCTATTGGCCACTATTGCCATTGCAGGGATTTTTCCCTTTGCCGGATTCTTTTCTAAGGACGAAATCTTGTGGAAAACCTTTGAATCCGGCGGCCATCAATACTGGTACTACGTGCTTTGGGGCATGGGTGTCTTGGGCGCTATGGGAACGGCTTTTTATATGTTTCGTGCGGTGGCCATGACCTTCTTTGGAAAATTGGGGGAGCGAGCCCATGAAATTGCTCCCAATGAAGTCGAAGAAGACGAACACGGTCCCCATCAACACGAACATCACACCCCCCACGAATCTCCAAAGTCCATGACCTTTGCCTTGGTGGTCTTGGCGATTTTATCGGTAGTCGGTGGTTTGGTAGGAATTCCCTACGCCTTGGGGCATTTTTTCCATATTCCAAACTTTTTTGAGGAGTGGTTGGCACCGGTATTTGCCGGCGCCCATGGTGAGGGTCACGGGGCCCACCACGACGTCCCGGTCATCGAATACATGCTGATGGTATTTTCCGTAGCCATCGCCTTGGCAACATCGGCCCTGGCCGTCTACATATATACCAAGCGCAAGGATCTGCCGGCGCGTTTCGTAACTCGGTTTCCCAGGCTGCATCGCTTGGTCCATGAAAAATATTATGTGGACGAAATCTATCAGGTCTTGGTGGTGAATAACCTGCTACGCATCAACCAATTGCTGGCATTGTTTGACCAAAAAGTAGTGGATGGTTTTGTCAATTTTGCCGGAACCGTTGTGCGTTTCAGTTCCAAAGTAGCCGGATTTACCGATAACCGTTGGGTCGATGGCTTCGTGAATTTGGTGGGCAATTCCATCTCCTTCGCCGGGGCGTCCTTGCGAAAGGCCCAGACCGGACTGGTGCAAAACTATTTATACATCGCTGTCGCCGGAGTGATCGCTCTGATGATTTGGAGACTTTTGTAAGGAAGTATTATGGATAAGTTACCTTTGCTGACTATCATCACCTTTGCCCCCATTCTGGGCATGATCGCCATTTCCTTGATTCCCAAGGAAAAGAAAAATGCCATTCGGTGGTCGGCCCTATTGGCAACCTTGCCCTCCCTACTCGGTGCCGTGAAAATCTTCATGGATTTCGATCGAACGACCAAAGCCATGCAATTCATCGAAGGTCCTTTGAATTGGATTCCCTCCTTTAATATTCAATACCACCTCGGCATCGACGGCATTTCAGTGACCATGGTTATCCTTACCGCCCTGATCAGCACCATTTGTATCATCGCCAGTTGGAATATTGAAAAGCAGCTTAAGGGGTATTTTATTTTATTCCTGCTTCTTGAGACGGGAATGATGGGAACCTTTGTGGCCATCGACTTCTTTTTATTTTTTATTTTTTGGGAGCTCATGCTGTTGCCCATGTATTTCCTGATTGGCATTTGGGGAGGTCCCCGCAGGGAATACGCGGCCATCAAGTTCTTCCTCTATACCATGGCGGGTTCGGTTTTGATCCTTCTGGTCATGTTGGCCCTTTATTTCTACAGCGATGGACACACCTTTAACATGATCGCCTTGCAAGATCAGAGTCTGCACCAGGGGCCCTTGTCTTCCCATACCTTCCGCATGGCCTTGTGGTGGGGACTGTTTATCGGCTTTGCCATCAAGGTTCCCGTTTTTCCCTTTCATACTTGGTTGCCCGATGCCCACGTGGAAGCCCCCACTGCCATCTCTGTCATTCTGGCCGGGGTGTTATTGAAAATGGGTACCTATGGTTTCTTGCGCTTCAATTACCAGATTTTGCCTGACATCACCGTCGATATGATTCAGGTGATCGCCGTACTGGGAGTGATCAATATTATCTACGGCGCTTTATGTGCTATGGCCCAGACCGACTTCAAGAAACTCATCGCTTATTCCTCGGTTTCCCATATGGGCTTTGTTTTGCTCGGTATGGCCTCCTTCACCAGTGAAGGCCTCAACGGTGCGGTTTTACAAATGTTCAATCACGGGACCATCACCGCCCAACTCTTCTTGATCGTGGGTATCATCTACGATCGGGCCCATCACCGTGACATCAACGGGTTTGGTGGTTTGGCAACTACCATGCCTCGCTATGCGGTTTGGACCACCCTTGCCTTTTTTGCTGCGATAGGGTTGCCCGGGCTCTCGGGTTTTATCAGCGAGGTCTTGATCTTTTTAGGGTCCTTTAAGACCTGGCCATGGTTGACCACCATTGCGGTGAGTAGCGTGGTCTTGACCGCCGGATATATGCTTTGGACTTTGCAGCGGGTCTATTTGGGAAAAACTCAAGAGAAGTATAAAGATTTTCCCGACATCACCCGGCGAGAGGCCTTTTGTCTATTACCCTTGGCAGTGATCGTTATTATTTTAGGAGTTTGGCCCAGGCCGATCTTGAGCATGATGGAAGTCTCACTGAATGCCTTGAATCAGTCCTTGGTGCCCTATGGGGCCCATGTGGCCTCGGGTTTAGGATTTTAATCCATGGAAATTCTCAATAACCAAGACAGCCTGTGGTATTTTTTGCCCGAATCGGTTTTGATTTTGACCTTTGTGGTCATTTTACTGTTCGATTTGCCCGAGAACTGGTCGAAGAATCGATTACTGGCTCCCATCGTTGCTACTATTGGTACAGTACTTTTTCTAGCGCTGTCTTTTTATACCCAACAGTTTCCCGAGGCCATTACCTTTCACGGCATGATCATCAATGACGCCTTTACCGATTTTTTCCGTCTCTTTGCCGGCCTTACTGCACTGATCACCATCTTTTTGAGTTTGAAATCCAAAGAAGTGGCCCAAGTAAGGGCGGAATATTGGGCCTTGTTGGTGGGGATCACCCTGGGAATTCCCATGCTGGCCGCATCCAACAATCTTTTGATGATTTATCTAGCCTTAGAATTGATCAGCATCCTTTCGTATATTTTGGTGGGTTACCTGCACAATACCAAGACCTCTTCAGAGGCGGCCGTCAAATACGTTCTCTATGGGGCCACGGCCAGTGGGGTGATGATCTACGGTTTGTCTTTAATTTTCGGAGTAACGGGCACCCTAAACGCCATTGAAATCCGGCAGTTTTTAATTTCGAACCCCGCCGAACAATTGGCCTTATTTATCGGCCTGCTCATGACCTTGGCCGGCTTCGGCTATAAAATTTCCATGGTGCCCTTTCACATGTGGGCGCCCGACGTCTACCAGGGTGCACCCACACCGGTTACCGCTTTTTTGTCGGTGGGTCCAAAAGCTGCCGGCTTTGCCATTTTACTACGTTTTATTTACACCGCCCTGACTCAAGACCAGGGAGGTGTTTACGTGCCCTTGAAGTATATTGATATTTCCACCTTGATGGCCGTCTTCGCCTTGGCCACCATGACGCTGGGTAATTTCGTCGCCCTCCAGCAGACCAATATCAAACGATTTTTGGCCTACTCCTCCATTGCTCACGCCGGATACATGTTGATGGCCGCGGCGGCCTTGAACACCGAGGCCTTGCGTGGCGTCATTTTTTATATGATCTCTTATTTGATTATGAACATGGGCGCCTTTGCCGTGGCTATTGCCGTTATCAACGACAGTGGCAGTGAAGAACTCTCGGCCTTTAAAGGGCTGGGCAACCGCGGGCGCAAAGGCGCCTTGGCCGCGGTGGCCATGACTCTCTTCATGGTTTCCTTAACGGGTTTACCTCCCACCGTGGGTTTTGTGGGTAAGTTCTATCTCTTCTCAGCGGTGATTGAAGCCAAGATCTATTGGTTAGCCGTATTGGGTGTCCTCAACAGTGTGGTCAGCTTGTATTACTACGCCAAGATCATCAAATACATGTACTTTGAGGAAGCGAAGGAGCAAAAGCCTTTTGCTTTAACAGGATTTAGTTTTCCCAGTTTGATCGTCGGACTAGCGGCGGCGACGGTTTTTTTCGGAATTTTCTGGAATGCCTTGTCCTACCTAACGGAAATTTCTGCACATCTCTTGATGTAAGACCCATTCTCAAAAATTTTAAGTGATGTATCGTAACTATTTAGGCTTGAGGCGATTCACGCCGACCCATTCGTTCCATTTACTGCTGTAACCATCATATTTGATGTAAAAACGGTTCCCTTTGGTTTTGAGGATTTGGGCGTTCCACCACTTTCCCCCCCAAAGGGCTTTAACGCTTTGGCCGGTTGCATAGGAGCTTTGGCCAGGGGCAGCAGCAGGTGCATTTCCTACAATCTTGATGCGGCCCGCGCCGACCCATTCGTCCCAATTGGATCCGTAGCCCTTGTAATGAATTTTACATTTGTTTCCAGATGGATTGACGGCCAGCACCGTAGCGGGCCACCACTTACCGCCCCACAACACTTGGGCTTTGTCGCCCACGGAACAGAGTGCCTTGGCTTCGGCCCATTGGGGTAGGGTAAAAAGCGTCAGGACGATCAAGGACAAAAGTATTTTTTTCATGGGCCCTCCTCCAAAAGTTGCTGCCCCATTGAACCAGAATTTGTGGTAGTGGCCAAACCTTTAATCTTTTTAGGAATCTAGGTTTGAGCCCCGGTCTCTAACTAAAATTATGTATAATTAATATAAGGTTATATTAATTATAAGCCGGCTTTGTCGATATTTCCCTTCCTATTTTAAGCCGTTAGCGCCCAGGCCCCTTAGGCTTCGGGGTTTGACTTGACTAATGCTCGGCTCAAAGGTTAATCGAGGCCCGGCGGTCGTGATAGTAATGCAAATTACTGATATATTTCGTTTTTTTTGAAGGTGTCCCTATGACCCCGCAATTGGGCCAGTATTTTCCCCTCCTGATCATCATGCTAATGGCATTGGTGTTTTCGGGGCTTTTTATATTTTTGGCCTTTGCCTTTGGACCCAAAAATCCCGATCCCAATAAATTAGATGTCTACGAATGTGGGGTTCCCGCTACCGGAGACGCACGACACCGATTCTCAGTGAAATTTTTCATCGTCGCCATGATCTTTTTGCTCTTCGATGTGGAGGTCGTCTTTTTGTTTCCGTGGGCCATTCTGCTAAAAAGTTTTAAGAGCCAAGGCATGGGCTGGGAAATTTTTTGGCCCATGGCCGTGTTCTTAGGCATGTTGGCCGTTGGTTTGTTTTATGAGTGGAAGCGCGGCGCCTTGGATTGGGAGAAGTAGGCTTTGGAACAGAGTTTTCTAACGACCAAAATTTCAGAAATTGTGGCCTGGGGTCGAAAGTACAGTCTGTGGCCCATGCCCTTTGGGACGGCCTGTTGCGCCATTGAATTCATGGGTACCGTTTCAAATATGTTTGATATTTCTCGTTTCGGGGCTGAGCTGGTGCGGTTTTCCCCACGTCAGTCCGATTTATTATTGGTACTAGGGACCATCAATTATAAACAAGCGGCCATATTGAAAAAGATTTACCAGCAGATGGCAGAACCTCGATACGTGATTGCAGTAGGGGCTTGCGCCACCTGTGGCGGGTTTTATGACAATTATGCGGTGCTCCAGGGTATCGACGAGGTCATTCCGGTAGATGTGTACGTGCCCGGTTGCCCGCCGCGACCAGAGCAGATCTTGCTCGCCATCGTCAAATTACAAGAGAAATTAGAGGCTGAGGCCAAAGGCAAGCAAGCCAAGGACCAGCTGCGGGCCAAAGCGCAAATCCTCGATTCGGCCCGCCATTCGGAATTCAAGGGAACCTTTGTTCCTGGTAGCCAAACGACCTCTGGTGAGAAGCATTAAGATTTAGGAAGGCGACTTTAACGTCATGGAGCTAAACGCATTATCAGAGCAATTCAAAGAAGCCATATTACAGGCTACGGTCCGTGGAGGTCAGGGTGTGGTGGAATGCCAGGTGGCCAAACTCCATGAGATTTTGCAGTTTTGCCATCAATCCCCGGTTTACCAAATCGATGTTTTGCTTGATGTGGTGGGGGTGGACTATTTAGGAAAAGCACCTCGCTTTGCCTTGGTCTATTTGCTGTATTCCACCAATTTAAAACACCGAATGCGCATCAAAGTATGGGTTGATGAGAAAGATAAAGTACCTACGGCCTCCGACATTTGGCATAGCGCCGATTGGGCCGAGCGAGAAGTCTACGATATGTTTGGAATTCATTTTGATAAGCACCCCAACTTAAAACGTATTTTACTTTTTGAAGGTTTTGAGGGCCATCCCCTGCGCAAGGATTATCCTGTCAATCGGCGCCAGCCTATTCCTGAGATCGAAGAGAAATTATAAATGACTGCCGAAATCGATCAATTAAAAGCCAAGCCGACAGTGCTTAATTTGGGACCATCCCATCCGGCCATGCACGGTACCTTAAGGCTTTACTGTGAACTCGACGGAGAAATCATTGTCAAAGCGATTCCGGAGTTCGGTTATCTGCACCGTGGCTTTGAGAAGCATTGCGAAAATTCCACTTACACCCAGTGTATTCCCTACACGGACCGACTGAACTACGTTAGCGCCATGATGAATAACGTGGGCTTCTGCAAAGCCGTAGAAGAACTCATGGACATTGAACTTCCCGAGCGCGTTCAAGTGATCCGGGTGATTATTTGCGAGATCAATCGCATTATTGATCATTTGGTTTGCACCGGGACCAATATCGTCGATATCGGGGCGCTCACCAATTTTTGGTATTATTTCAATGTCAGAGAGAAGTTTTACAACATCATTGAAAAACTCTGCGGGGCTCGATTAACAACCGCCTATACCCGTATCGGCGGATTAATGCGCGATGTCTACGACGGGTTTGAAGCTGAGGTGCGGGCCTGCCTCAAAGAAATGCTGGATGCCTTAGATGACGTCAGTGGCTTGATTGGAAAAAATCGAATTTTCTTAAATCGCACCATTGATGTGGGCGTCATCAGCGCCGAAAAGGCCTTGTCTTTTGGTTTTACCGGCCCCTGTTTAAGAGCCTCTGGGGTTCCCTTCGACGTCAGAAAAGATACTCCCTACTATGATTATGAAAATTACGATTGGGATGTTGCCGTCGGTGAACACGGCGATACCTACGACCGGGTGGTGGTGCGTTTCGAAGAAATGCGGCAAAGCACCAGGATCATCGAGCAGGCATTGGCCAAATTAAAACCGGGGCCCATCATGACCGATGATAAAAGGGCGGCCTTGCCTCCAAAAGAAGAAGTTTATACGAACATTGAAGCCCTGATGAATCACTTTAAAATTATTTACGAGGGGGTGCGTCCTCCCGAGGGTGAAATCTATAGCGCCACTGAAGCTGCCAATGGTGAATTAGGTTTTTTTATTGTCAGTGACGGGACTGGAACACCCTATCGGGTCAAATGCCGGCCCCCGTGTTTCCCCATCTATCAAGCTTATGCTTCTATGTGTGAAGGTGGGATGATCAGCGATGCCATTGCTATTCTCGGAGGTCTTAACGTGGTTGCAGGGGAGTTGGATCGCTAATGGCTGATATTAAGTTTAATGAAGCCAATCAAAAGAAGTTTGAGCAACTTCTCAAACGATACCCACAAAAACGTGCGGCCATGTTGCCCACGCTGTGGTTGGCTCAAGAACAGTATGGCTGGCTTTCCCCTGAAGTGATGACCTACGTGGGCGGTTTATTAGAAGTGCCACCTAGCAAGGTCTATGAAGTGGCCACTTTTTACACCATGTTTCATCTGCAGCCGGTGGGAAAATACCATTTTCAGGTGTGTCGTACGCTTAGTTGTCAGCTTCGGGGTGCCGAAGGGATTACAGCCCAGTTAAAAAAGCGTTTTGGTATTGGTATCGGGCAGACCAGTGAAGACGGTCGTTTCACCCTGACCGAAGTGGAGTGCCTGGGGTCCTGCGGTACCGCACCCATGCTGCAATTGAACGATGATTATCACGAAGATTTGACCGAAGCGAAGTTGGATCAATTAATTGAGTCACTCGAATAATGGATGTCATGGAAGCAAAGGTTTTAACAAAAAATTTCGGAGTGAAAGATAGTCATACTCTACCGGTATACGAGTCTACCGGTGGTTACAACGTATTGAAACGTCTTTTTAGCATGAAGCCCGAAGAGGTTATTGAAGAGGTCAAGAAAAGCGGGCTTCGCGGTCGGGGTGGAGCGGGTTTTCCCACCGGACTGAAGTGGAGTTTCGTGCCCAAGGATTCCCCCAAGCCTAAATATCTCTGTGTCAATGCCGATGAAAGTGAGCCGGGTACCTTTAAAGACCGTTATTTGATGGAGCTGGATCCCCATCGCCTTATCGAGGGCATCATCGTTTGTTCCTACGCCATCGATTGCCACCAATCCTATATTTATATTCGCGGAGAGTTTGTGTTTCCCAAGGAGCGCTTGGAGCAAGCCATCGCCGAGGCCTATGCCAAAGGGTATTTGGGTAAAAATATTTTAGGGAGCGGTTACGATTTAGAATTAACCGTGCACCGGGGAGCAGGTGCCTATATCTGTGGGGAAGAAACCGCCTTGCTCAATTCACTTGAAGGTCTAAGAGGCATGCCTCGGCTCAAGCCGCCGTTTCCCGCTGTGGTAGGGTTGTTCGGCTGTCCCACTGTGGTCAACAACGTCGAGACCCTATCGGCCCTGCCATTTATTTTAGGGGAAGGTCCCGAGGCCTATCGAAAATTTGGCACGGAAAAAAGTCCCGGGACCAAAATGTTTTCGGTGAGTGGGCATGTGGTTCGACCGGGCAATTATGAGATTCCTTTGGGCTACTCCCTGAAAAAACTTATCGAAGAAGATTGCGGGGGCATGAAGGACGGAAAGGCCTTGAAGGCGGTTATCCCCGGGGGTTCCTCCGTGCCGGTTTTGCCCGCTAAAGACGCCATGGAAGTTAATCTTGATTACGAGTCCTTGGCTGAGAAGGGTTCCATGTTGGGCTCCGGCGGGGTCATCGTCATGGATGAAACCACCTGCATGGTCAAAACGCTCACCAACCTGGCGCATTTTTATGCCCATGAATCCTGCGGGCAATGCAGCCCATGCCGGGAAGGCACCGGCTGGGCCCATAAAATTTTAAAACGCATGTTAGCGGGCGAGGGCAGGGCCGGTGACTTAGAGACTCTGCACCGCATCGCCGACAATATGGCGGGTAAAACCATATGTGTCTTGGCCGACGCCTTGGCCATGCCCATCTGGAGTTATTTGAAACATTTTAGGTCCGAGTTTGAGGCCTATATTGAGAAATAATAAAAAAATATACCGAGATTCAATGATTGAAATTGGCAGCGGGTGGCCGGGCGGGGGCCCCCCACCCGCCCGCAGCCTGCGAGGACGGATGGGGGTGCAGACCGGACAGGACCCGATGGCAATTTCAATCATTGAATCTCGAACCGAATAGTTTTTGTTTTATGCCAAAGTTAACGATCGACGGAAAAGAAATTGAAGTAGCCGATGGCACCACGGTGTTTGAGGCCGCCCGACAAGCGGATATTTCCATTCCTCATTTTTGCTATCATCCCAAGCTCTCCATCGCGGGTAATTGCCGTATGTGCCTGGTCGATATCGAAAAAATGCCCAAACCCGCCATCTCGTGCAACACGGTGGCCAATGAAGGCATGGTGGTGAATACCAAGACCGAAAAGGTAAAGGAATTACAGAAATCCGTCCTAGAATTTATTCTGATCAATCATCCTATCGATTGTCCCGTCTGCGATCAGGCCGGAGAATGCAAGCTCCAAGAATTTTACATGGATTACACCATGACCGACTCGGAATTTCATGAAGAGAAGGTCAAAAAACCCAAGAAGGTTGATTTGGGTCCCAATGTGATGTTGGATGATGAGCGTTGTATCCTATGTTCCCGCTGTATTCGTTTCTGTGATGAAATTACTCATACCTCTGAACTCTGTTTTAGTGAGCGCGGTGACCGCAGTACTCTAACCACCTTTCCGGGCAAACAACTCGATAATAAGTATTCTCTGAATACGGTTGATATATGCCCCGTTGGGGCCTTGACCAGTAAACCCTTCCGCTTTCAAAAGCGGGTTTGGTTCCTGAAGCACGTGCCTTCGGTCTGTTCGGGATGCGCAACCGGCTGTAATATTTACATGGATTACGATGACGGGAAGGTTTGGCGTTATCGTACCCGCGACAATGAATCGGTGAACCAGTGTTGGACCTGTGATGCGGGCCGCTTGTCATATCCGTTGCATAACGAAAAACGAGTGACGCGGCCCATGGTACGAAAAAACGGCGTATTAGAATACTCCACGATATCCGACGCCCTCGGTGAGATCGCCCGCGCGCTCTCCAGTCTCGGTGGCGATGAAGCGGTGTTGGTGGGATCCGCGCAGGAATCCAATGAAAACAACATGGCATTGAAGAAATTTGGCCAGACCTGCCAGATCAAAGATTTACAATATAGTGCCAAACCTAAGGACGACGCCGACGCCGATAATTTTTTAATCAAGGCCGATAAGAATCCCAACCGTGCGGGAGTTCAGCATTTGGGATATCAAGAATTTCACGGGGGCATCGGGGTAAAAGTGGTGCTGGCCCTGGAAGGTTTTTCCGAAACCCATTTGAGCCAATTGCGTGAAGAGGGACCGGTGGCCTTTATTTTACTGGCTACCCACCTAGGCCCTGAAACCGAACTCGCCGATGTGGTCTTGCCCGCTGCTACCTTCGGGGAGCAAGAAGGCAGTTTTACCAATTTCCAAAACAGGGTGCAGAAGTTTGAGGCGGCGCTAATACCGCAGGGCATGGTTTTACCTGCTTGGAAATGGCTCGAAAAAATCGCCCAGGAATTAAAACAACCCCTGCAACTTTCTGCAGAGGCTCTATTGCAAGAAGGCTTCGGGTTGAAATTTGCCGATTTGGGCACTGAGGGCAAGATTTTAGAGTCTAAGAATTAACTAACGATAAAATGACAGCTACTTTATTAAAAATATTTGTTCCCTTCGGTGTGATCATGCAGATCGTGCCGGTTCTAATATGGTTGGAACGAAAAGGTGCGGCCTATATTCAGGATCGCCGTGGACCCAACCGAGCCAGCATTGCCGGTGTTCGCTTGGGTGGTTTGATTCATAGTTTGGCCGATGTGGTCAAACTCATCTTCAAAGAAGATATTTGGCCCACTCAGGCCAATCGATTGATTTATGCCCTGGCTCCCTTCATCGCCATGTCGGTCGCTTGTGTAACCTTCGCGGTTATTCCATGGGCGGCGCCGTTGAATCTGAGTTCAGGCACCATGAGCCTACAGGCCCTGGATTTTAATACGGGCATCCTATTTATTTTCGCCATCGCTTCCATCGGGGTTTACGGCATTATGATGGCGGGGTGGGGGAGCAATAATAAATTTTCCTTACTAGGCGGACTCAGGGCTTCCGCACAAATGGTCAGCTATGAATTGACGCTTTCGCTATCGGTAGTGGGAGTTCTGATGTTGGCGGGCAGCGTAGAATTGGGCAGCATCGTCGCCGATCAGGGCAGTGAAGTCTGGACTTGGAACCTGGTGCGGCAGCCCTTGGGATTTATTTTATTTGTGGTGGCAGCCTTCGCCGAGACCAACCGGACTCCCTTTGATTTGGCCGAAGCAGAAGCGGAACTCGTGGCGGGTTATCATACCGAGTATAGCTCGCTTAAGTTCGCGCTCTTTTTCATGGCTGAGTATGTCAATATGATCATCGCCTCCGCCTTGATGGCCACCTTATTTTTGGGTGGGTGGCAAGTGCCCTTTGCCGGCACAGAATTCTTAAGAGACCATGCTTCCAACATCTTTTACTATGGTCTGTTGGCCTTTGGGTTGTTTTCGATTTTAGTGGGTGGTTTTTTGGCCCTACGGCGCACTAAGGTGCCATGGAAGGACGCACGACGTTTCGAAGGAAAGATTTTAGGGATTCCCGCCTTAGTGGTGGGTATTGGTCTTATCTTCTGGCAGTTCACCCAGGGACCTGTGGTCCTGGGCACTTTGGGTTCGCAGGCCACAGCGGCCATTCTGCAATTCTCGGTATTTTTAGGCAAAATTTTATTTTTCTGTTGGGTCTTTATTTGGGTGCGTTGGACCCTACCCAGGTTTCGTTACGATCAACTCATGGCTTTGGGGTGGAAGGTCATGTTGCCCCTAGCCTTGATAAACTTAGTAGTGACGGCGGTAGCCGTATTGATTCTATGAGTGGATTCGATATTTTATTTTTTGTGTTTGCAGGTTTCGCACTGGTCAGTGCCATGGGAGTGGTGGTTTCGCCCAATCCCGTGTACTCGGCGCTATCTCTAGTGTTGACGCTCTTTAGTGTGGCGGGACTTTTTCTCTTACTGCAGGCCGAATTCCTGGCCGTCGTTCAAGTTTTGACCTACGCCGGCGCTATCCTGGTTTTATTTGTTTTTATAATAATGCTGCTCAACCTTTCGGATTTCGAATTGATGGAAGTGAGAATGGGAAATCTAGGCAAGGCCCTGCTCACCCTAGCTGCCGTGGTGGCTTTCATCACCCTGGCCTTCGTCGTGCACTTGACTCGAATTACCGGTGACCCGGCCGTTGAGGGTTTTGGAGATATTTCTACTTTGGGTCGGGAAATCTTTACCCATTATGTGATTCCCTTTGAGATCGCTGGAGTATTGCTGACGGTCTCCTTAATCGGTGCCGTCATGTTGGCCAAAAAGAATTTGACGAAAGAATGACATGGTAGAGCTTCCGCACTTTTTGATCGTATCGGTGGCCCTTTTTGTTTTGGGCTTTGTCGGTGTGATTTTGCGTCGCAATCTCATCGTAGTCCTCATGTCCATAGAGTTGATGCTCAATGGGGTGAATTTGTCCTTTGTGGCTTTTTCCAGATATTTGGGAGACATCCAAGGCCAGGTGGCCGGGTTTTTCGTCATCGTACTTGCCGCCGCCGAAGCGGCGGTGGGGCTGGCAATTATCATTTTAATCTTTCGTAGACGAGGGTCGGTGCAAACCACCCGCTTAACCGATTTGAAAGACGAGATTCATGCAGCTTAGTGGCATCCTCCTTTGGCCCCTCTTGGGCGCGATCCTCAACGGCACTTTTGCCCTCGTCGGGGCCAAGCGTAAGCGACCGGTGCCGCGCCTTTGGGTCAATATCTTCGGTGTGGGCTTGCCCATTCTGGCCTTGGCTTGGTCCGTATCGGCGGGACTTCCGTTTATTTTCGCGGAGCCTGAGCCCCTTAGGGAAAATTTGTTTTCGTGGATGACGGTGGGTAACTTTCGGGTCGATGGGGGTCTGCTCTTAGACCAGATATCGGTGCTGATGATTTTGATCGTGACCGGAGTGGGTTCCTTGATTCATTTATATTCTACCGGTTACATGAAGGACGATCCCGCCTACGCCAAATATTTTGCCTATCTCAATTTGTTTCTCACTTCCATGTTGATCCTGGTGTTGGGTGATAATTTATTGATGATGTTTTTGGGTTGGGAAGGGGTAGGGTTGTGCTCCTATCTATTGATTGGTTTTTGGTTCGAAGACCCGGCCAAGGCCGCTGCGGGTAAGAAGGCATTTGTGGTCAATCGCATCGGTGATTTCGGTTTTTTGATCGGGATCTTTTGGGTGATCAGTTTATTAATGCCCCATGTGGGAGATCAGGCCTCGCCGCTAAACTTTGAATTCATGCAACAAAATGCGGGGCTTCTTGCAGGATCGGCCACTCTCATCACGGCCTTTTTCTTTATCGGCGCCATGGGAAAGTCCGCGCAAATCCCGCTCTATGTTTGGTTGCCCGATGCCATGGCCGGCCCCACCCCGGTCTCGGCATTGATTCATGCGGCCACCATGGTCACCGCTGGAATCTACATGATCGCTCGCTTGAGTTTTCTCTTCGATTTAGCCCCACAGACCCTGCAGTTTGTGGCCGTCATCGGAATGGTCACCGCTTTCTTCGCCGCCACTATCGCCTTGGTGCAAAATGACATCAAAAAGGTATTGGCTTATTCTACGGTGAGTCAGTTGGGTTATATGTTTCTCGCCATGGGTATTGGGTCTTATTCCACGGGTATGTTTCATCTTATGACCCATGCGTTTTTTAAGGCCTGTCTCTTTTTAGGTGCGGGATCCGTCATCCACGCCATGCACCACGAACAAGATATTCGTCATATGGGTGGGCTCAGGCGTTTCATGCCGGTCACCGCATGGACCTTCGTCATTGCCACTTTGGCCATCTCGGGTATTCCACCTTTTGCGGGTTTTTTCTCGAAAGATGAAATTCTGTGGGAGACCTTTCATCGGGGCCATACGATTTTGGGGGTCTTGGGAGTTTTGACGGCCCTCCTCACCAGTTTTTATATGTGGCGCCTGACCTTTCTTACCTTTTTTGGCAAGTGCCGTGCCTCGAGCGAAGCCCAAGAACATGTGCATGAGTCACCCTTCAGCATGACCTCAGTATTGATTTTGCTGGCGACGCTTTCTGCAGTGGGGGGATTCCTCGGCGTGCCCCATATTTTGGGCGGTCATCATTACCTGAGAGATTGGCTCGGCTTGGGCCAACATCCGGCCCAAGACGCTCACGCCGACCGACTCGAAATGATGTTGATGGCCTTGTCGGTGGGGGGAGCCTTACTCAGTGCCACAACCGCTTATTTGTTTTACTTAAAAAAGCCCCAGTGGCCTCGCCGGCTAGCTGCGAGTTTCCAGGGAATATACCGTTTATGGCTCAATAAATATTACGTGGATGAAGTCTATGACGCCACGGTGGTGCAGCCGGTGAAACGCTCCAGCGAAAGTTTCTTTTACGGATTGATCGATCGTCTTTTGATCGATGGTGTATTGATCAACGGTTCCGGTCGTTTCTTGGCCTTTATGGGGTCGTTGGTGAGCCGATTACAAGGGGGACGGGTGAATGCCTATGCCTTTTACTTTTTGTTGGCGCTAACCGGGATGATCGTTTGGGTGGTGGTGCGTTGATGGAATGGCTCAATCAAAATATTTTAAGTTTGGTGGTCTTTTTACCCCTCGTGGGAGCGGTTTTGATCTTGATGCTCCCGGCAGCTAAGACCAAGTGGATCCAATCACTCGCCGTGGCCACTACTTTGTTGACCTTTGTGGTTTCCCTCCACTTGGTCTTTCATTTTCAAGATATTGCAGGTTTTCAATTTGTCTTTTCCGTGCCCTGGATTCCCCAGGCAGGGATCCATTACGCCATGGGCATCGATGGGTTCTCCCTCTGGTTGATCGTATTGACCACTCTATTGATGCCTTTAGCCGTGGTGTTTTCCACGGGGTCCATTGGGGAAAAACAAAAAAAGTATTACCTCTATTTGTTGTTGCTTGAGACCGGCATGTTGGGTGCCTTTTCAGCCATCG
>JAJFLL010000234.1 GCA_021772695.1 Deltaproteobacteria bacterium | reverse complement strand
TACCTTGGCATTAAAACCCGAGCGGCGTTGGTTATGGATCACCTCAGCGCTATTAGGTTTCGGAATGGGTTTGGCTGTGGTGGCACTCCTGGTCAATTCTCAACTACAGCCCTGGCTTTTTGAGCAATTCAATCGCTGGGGTTATGTGACCCACGCGCAAGAGGTGATTTCCCATGCTCAGGATTATGGTTATATTGAATTGACCATCGGAGTTTTTACGGTGGTGCCGAGTCTCTTTGCCGTGTTGGCCGGGGTCCTGGTGCACTTGAACCCTTGGTCCGTCTGGGCTATTGCCTTCGGTGGTAAGGTCTTTAAATTGCTGTTGACGGTGTGGGTGGTTTTTTCCGGCAGCAATGTTTTAAAGCGCTGGCTCAAGCTTTATTTGAAGACCTCTGTTTAAACATGAAGACGCAGCCCTTCCAACTCAGTACCGAATATCAGCCCCGTGGCGACCAACCCCAGGCCATTGACCAATTGGTTCGTTCGCTAACGGAGGGACACCGCGATCAGACCCTGCTCGGTGTCACCGGTAGCGGTAAGACTTTCACCATGGCCAATGTCATCTCGCGCTTGCAGAAGCCTGCCCTGGTGATGGCGCCAAATAAAACCCTGGCCGCCCAGCTGTACCGTGAGTTTAAAGAATTTTTCCCAAAAAACGCCGTGGAATATTTCGTAAGCTATTACGATTACTATCAGCCGGAGGCTTACGTTCCCACGCAAGATCTCTTCATCGAAAAGGATTCCAGCATCAACGAAGAGATCGATAAAATGCGGCACGCGGCCACCCGTGCCTTATTCGAACGCAACGATGTGATCATCGTGTCATCGGTCAGTTGCATCTACGGTCTGGGTTCGCCGGAGGCCTATCAGGGGATGTTGGTCTTTGTGGAACAGGGTTCTCAATGGGAACGCAACGATTTATTGCGAGAGCTTACCAAGATACAATACACCCGAAACGACTACGACTTTCATCGCGGTACCTTTCGAGTGCGCGGCGATGTGGTTGAAATCTTTCCTGCCCATGAAGAAGACAAGGCGATTCGCCTGGAATTTTTTGGTGACGAGGTCGAGGCCATTTCCGAAATCGACCCGCTCAAGGGCGATGTGCTCGAGACTCTCGATAAAATCGCCATTTATCCGGCGAGTCACTATGTCACCTGGGAAGACCGCATGAAGAAGTCCTTGGTGTATATTCAGGTGGAATTGGAACAGCGCCTTAAGGAATTTCGGGAGCAAGACAAGCTGGTTGAGGCCCAACGGTTGCAACAACGCACCAATTACGATCTCGAAATGATGCGTGAGATTGGTTTTTGCAAAGGCATTGAAAATTACTCCCGTCACCTGACCGGTCGCGCCGACGGCCAGCCGCCGCCCACCTTACTCGAATATTTTCCCAAAGATTATTTACTGATGATCGACGAGTCTCATATCACCGTGCCGCAAATCGGCGGCATGTATACGGGGGATCGAGCCCGCAAGACCACTCTGGTTGACTTCGGGTTTCGTCTGCCTTCCGCATTAGACAACCGGCCGTTGCGTTTCGATGAATTCAACCAACTGCATTCCCAAGTGATTTACGTGTCGGCGACACCTGGAGCCTATGAACTGGAACAATCCCAAGACCGCATCTTCCAACAGGTGATTCGTCCCACGGGATTGATCGACCCTACCGTTGAGATTCGCCCGGCCACCCGTCAGGTGGATGATTTGGTAGAGGCCATTCACCAACGCATCAAGATGGGAGATCGGGTCTTAGTGACCACCCTGACCAAACGCATGTCGGAGGATTTGGCCCAATACCTCGATGAAATCGGCATCAGGGTCAAATATCTGCATTCCGATATCGAAACCTTCGAACGGGTGGCCATCTTACGCGACCTGCGAAAGGGCCTGTTTGATGTCTTGGTAGGTATTAATTTATTGCGGGAGGGCCTTGATTTGCCCGAAGTCTCTCTGGTGGCCATATTAGATGCCGATAAGGAGGGTTTTCTTAGGTCGGAACGTTCGTTTATTCAGACTTTTGGGCGGGCGGCGAGAAACATCAACGGTCATGTGATCCTCTACGCCGACAAAACCACTCAGTCCATGGCCAAGGCCATTCAAGAGACGGCACGACGTCGTAAGATTCAAGAGGATTATAATAAAAAGCACGGCATCACCCCCGCCACCATTATCAAAAGTATTCAAGACATCTTAGCAAGTCCCGAAGAGGGCGATTATTATACGGTACCTATGGAGGATGAAACCGAGGCCGGACTCGACCTGGAAGATTTGCCCGCCACTCTCGAAAAACTCAAAAAAGAAATGAAGCAGGCAGCCGAAGATCTCGATTTTGAAACGGCGGCGAAAAAACGCGACAAGATTAAGGAATTAGAGCAAGTGGCCTTGACCTTAGGGGTGAAGTCTTAGCTTGTTTCTTTTCTGTTGTTGCAACCACTTCCGTCAAAAATACCATTCCACCTGCTACAATCACCACTACCGCCGACGTCGGCGGTGGTAAAAATTTGATTAAATACTTCATCTTGGGGCTCGAGTGATTGATGTTTGGGTGGTTCGTCTTGGGTTGACGTCCGAGATTGAGTCCCCCCTGGGCCCGGGCTCCATACGGGCCCCAGCCCTGGGGGCTTTTGTAGTGGTAGTTGCACTTTTTTTCTATTTTAGTGTTGACGGGGTTTTGGTGCTAATTCGGTTGTTTTTGTTCAATCAAATTATTTTATTGTTCATTCGTTCTGGGTGGGTCGAGATTGAGTGTTCGACTTTTTTGGCCCTTCGCTTTTAAAACTCCAAAAATCTTTTCTTGTTGGTGATTG
>JAJFLL010000233.1 GCA_021772695.1 Deltaproteobacteria bacterium | reverse complement strand
TGGCAGAAACCACTCTGACGTCGACTTTGAGGACTTTATTTGAGCCTAAGGGTCTGATCTCACCTTCCTGAAGAAATCGCAGCATTTTGGCCTGCATCGTCAAGGACATATCGGCGATTTCGTCTAGAAAAACCGTGCCCGTATGGGCATATTCCAATAAACCTTTTTTATCTCGATCGGCATGGGTGAAGGCACCTCGTTTATGTCCAAATAATTCACTCTCAAGCAAAGTTTCTGGCAATGCGGAACAATTTTCGCTGACAAAGGGATTTTTTGCGCGGGAACTATTGAAATGCAAAGCGCGGGCAATCATTTCTTTTCCTGTGCCTGATTCTCCATAGACCCAAACAGGGACTTTAGTTTCAGTGACCCTGTCTACCAATGAAAGTACCTCTAACATGATAGGCGATTGTCCGATGATGTCTTTATATTCATGTTTTAATTGTTCCCTCTGGTCGACAACCTCCCGTTTTAGAATGGTGATTTCCTGGGCCTGATCTTCTACCGTGTGACTTAATACCACATTGGATTGCTTGAGTTGGTGAATCATCTGGGCTTTTTGTAAGGCTAGTGCGGCTTGATCGGCCAACATTTGTAGGGCACTTTGGTCGGCTTCCTGAAAGATATCGGTTTGATAGGGATGGTCTAGATAAAGAGCTCCGATGACACCCGTGGTGTCTCGCAAGGGGAGGGCGCAGATAGATTTCAACTCCATTTGATGCACACTTTCTGCCAATTCAAAGCGGCTGTCTTGCAAAGCATTGTCTGTTACCAAGGGAACCCCTGTGTCCATGGCCTCTTTTAAGACCGAGACACTCACACTGAACGCAGTGCTTTCGATTTCCTTTTGGTCCATATTTCGTGCCACTTTGACTTCGAAGCCGGGAATCGGTTTGTCGGCCTCGTCGTTTTTCAACAACAAGAAACCATGTTTGGCCCGTGAAATCTCCATGGCAGCGTCCATTAAATTGATTAATACTTCGTCGATTTCATTGGCGGCCAATATGGCCTTGGTGATTTCAGAGATTTTTTCCAAGATATTCATGGTATCTCTTTCTTTAGTTAGGGGTGATTTTCTAGGGCTAGGGGGTAAAGCTTTTTCGGGTACGTCCATTTTTTCATGGAGGACCCACCGACGGTAATCCCCCCGTTCCTCAAAACTAATTTTTTGAACATCACTGAGACCCTGATGAATGCGGGTGAGAATATCTCGCAAGATCTGGGGCCGAGGTTTTGGCAGATGCTGGTATTCCAATAACAATCGCAGTTCCAAATCCCAATCGGGTGGCGATTCTTGATTCCATTGCTCAAGGGTAGGTTTCCAGTGCAGGGGGGCTGCTCCGTAGCGATAGATATGGATAAGGTAGAGTATTTTTTGCTGTCTTTCCTTGAATTCAGAGTTTTGATGATTTTGTTTTCGGGTCAGGGCGATCAGTTCATCGCATTTATGGAACCGGCCCACCGCTGCGAAAGCTAGTGCCAATTGTAAGAGATTGATGCCGAGTTCAAGGGAATATCCAAGGAAACTCAAAATTTCCCGGGCCTTTTCCAAATGATCAATGGCCTCATCCATATTTCCTTGTCGACAGGCCAAAACTCCTAGGTTTTGAAAGACCCGAGCCAGGCTCGCTTCGTCTTTTCGTTTTTTAGCGATTCCAGCAGCTTGTTGGTACGCGGCTTTGGCGGTTTCGATCTTATTAGACATCAAGGCGAGATTGCCTCGCTCTAAGGCAACCGAAAAAAGTCCGATATCGTGATTCAGGGCCCCATACATTTTTTCTGCTTGAGCTAAGTAGTTTTGTGCCTGTTCCCACTGATCTCGATGAACCGCTAATAGGGCCTGATGTTTCATAATTTCGGCGGTAGGAATGCTGGTATCAGGAAGTAACTGGAATGCTTTTGAAAAATGAATTTCAGCAGAATCTAATTTTTTTTCACGAATATCTAAGAGCCCTAAAAGAGAATAAGCACGGGCTAATAAGGGTCTTTGCTCGCTATCCTCAGGATTACCATCTTGAATTGCTTTTAAAAACCTAGTCCTGGCATCATCCAGTTTGTTTTGATTTTGTAAGGTGACTGCCGAAGAAATATGATATTTAACCGTATTGAGCCCCGACTCATCTTGACCAAATTCTTGATACCACTGTTCGAGCAATTTAAAAGATTCAGAATGTCTTCCCATTCTTCCATAAGTGTTAATGATATTTCGCAGAAGGGATTCTCTTTCCGGGCCTTTTTCCAATTGAGGTAGGCATTGCTCGTATAGCATCAAGGCCTTTTGTGGATTTTCCTGAAGAATTAACAATTTTCCTGCCTTTTCAACCCAGGAAAATTGTTCAGGTAGATGGAGAATGTGAACGGCATGCCAGGCCAAAGAAATGACCCATTCGCTAGGGTACTTTTCAGAATTTTCGATGTCGTTTAATAATAATCCATACCATGATCGATGAATTTCTATTTTTCTATTTTTTTCTAATGCCGCGCCCACCAATTCTGCGAGGGTGGGGTGGGATATTTTATAAGATTTTGCGTCACCATCGTTTTCGGTCTGGGCCAAGCCAAGTTTCAAAAGAGAGTCTAATTCGATTTTTAGCTTTTGGTAGGTGAGTGTTGTGACCGCGATCAATTGAGTCAAACTCACGGGTTGTGGGCTTAACGCCAAGAAGTTAAGCACCTTGCGCTGTTGGGTATTCAAGCTGGCAACGCGCCTTTCGAAAAGGTCTTGAACACTACGGGGCAGGGCAAGTTGGCCGAGTGCATCACCTCCTAAATGTTTTTTGGATAAAATTCCCGATGCTAAAATTTCTTTACAGGTTTCAGTAAGTAATTTTGGATTTCCTGAACTGCGGCCAAACAGGTCATTGATCCAAGGCTCGGGAAGGTCGGGCCGAAGGCAAAAGTGTAAAAATGCCTCCGTGTCCTGACGGTTTAAATTTTTCAACTCGATATCAAAGACATTTTTTTCGAAACCTAAGGTGAGGAAAAAGTTTCGATGGTATTCCGTTAAATATTCGTCGTTATATTCTAAAATTAAGACTCCCGGTGATTGGCCTGACCTTAAAATTGAGAATATGGATCGAAGCTGTTGAGGACTCATCTGATCCACGGAATGGAGAATTTGAACCTTAAGTTTTTCTTGGGATGGGGCCGCACCGGTCGGAAAAATTTGGGCCGGTGTGAGTTCTTCATGAATGGGGGTACTTTGTAGAATAGTATTTCCTGCTAGGGCCAATTCAA
>JAJFLL010000232.1 GCA_021772695.1 Deltaproteobacteria bacterium | reverse complement strand
CGCTAGGAGATTTGAGGGGGGTGAATTTTCCATGGCGATACGAATCAGCTTAGGCTGCCAAAAGGGCCATGCCTTCTACCCGTTGAAACCAATCAAAGGCCTTCGGGTTGTTTTCGATAAAGCGAAAGGCTGGCATGGCCTCAATGCTTTTTAAAATTCCATATACGGCCAGATCGGCACCGTTAGGTTTATTGCCCCCGAGGTAGTCTTGGTTGCCCAAGGCCTTGGCCCAGGTTTCAAGGCATTGTTCCAAGTGAATTTGTGGGTTCTTGATGCCTTGGGATTTGGCGGACTTTTTCGCCACCATGGTCATGACCAAGGCACCGGAATACTTGATGGTGCGCTGCTGCAACCAGGAGAATTTGCCTTCCTTGGTGATGTAATCGAAGGCCTTCACTGCGTCAGAGATATTACGGTAAATTAAGGGGGGGAGGGCCCTAACCAAGGTCTCATCGGCCCAGGTCATCCAGGCGTCTTCAGATTCTTTGGCCTTGGCATCAGTCGCAAAGACCCGATCCTTGCCATAATTATCATCAAGATATCTCATGATGGGGGTGGAATCGTTGACTTGCTTGCCGTCTACATCGACCCAGATGGGGACCTTTTTGTAATCCTTAGAAAATTTAATCTCTTTTTTATTGAGAGGATGGACCTCTACGGTATCGTAGGGAATCTGCTTGTAGGAAAGCAAGGCCTTGACCTTGCAGCAGAAGGGGCAGACCGCATATTGGTAGAGTTTGGGCAAGTTCTTGAGATTCATCATCTTTCTCCTTAGTTCCCGGTGAAGCGGCTTTTAGCACAGCCATTTCCAGGGGAAAAGACCCTTCTTAGAAACTTGGCGTTCATAAAATGTTCACCCTGAGGTCATCAAGTTGTCTTTGGACTTTGGTTTAACTACTCGCAAAACACAACCCCGCTAGGCGGAGTTGCCGACAAGGAATAACTCAAGCGAACGTAAGTGGGAGTACTTATGACAAAGCGCATCAAAAATACCAGTAAAGCTATTGGTCTCTTGGTTGTTTATTCGGTGCTGCATATTTTATAGATAGTGTTGGGGTATCGATCATCCCGGGACTCTACCCCACAGGCTTAGGGTTTTCCCGGTTTCATCTGGGGACCGAGCCCTCCAGTGATAGAGCTATCGCACTGGTAGTCGATAATTAATCAAATAAAATTATATAGTTAAAAGCATGGCCCCAAAAGAGATTCTGGCAAGGGTTTTGCATTTCCTTACCGTACGGCTTTGTTATTGAGGGTGCAAATCTATGGCAATTATCGACATCGAATACGGAAAAGAAATCTTAGAATCGGCTCAGCCCGAGGCTAAATTGCAGAAGCTCCAAGAAATGGAAATGGTGTTACAGAACAGTTCCTATGGCCATGAATACGCTATGCTCGAGTTACAAGAGGCCCACTGCTTAATGCGCCAAGAAGAATTGAGCTATCAACTCGAAGAATACAAACAAGCATATTTTTTGGCCCGCCAATATATGGGTGAACATCATCCCGACCGCTTGGCCAATATTGAGAGCGATTTAGTGCAACATAAGGTGCGCATCTTTAAAAATTATCACGCCTAGTTGGTAGGGCCTCATCGCCCTTGGTCTTGAAGAAAAATTCTTTCGTAGGTTTGGGTTTTAAGAAGATTGTGAGATGACTCCATACCCGCCCCCCTTTTTTGGGGGGCGGGTTTTTTTATTTCCTGATTGCCATCCCCAAAGGAATGGGAAATGGGCTGAACCATGAAGACCGAGAAACTCTACGGGAAAAATCCGGTGCGAGAGGCCTTGAAGGCAGGACGGCGGCGGTTCAAAAGGCTTTGGGTATTGGCTTCGGCAAGAGAGGAGGGCGTTTTAGGGGCAATCGCTGCCGATGCCCAGGCACAAGGCATTCCCGTGGCTTGGGAGGATCGGGAGGTATTGCGAAATCACGCCCAAAGCCCGCACCATCAGGGTGTTGTTGCCGAAGTCTCAACTCTCCAAGCAATTCCCTGGCAAGAATGGAAGCAGGGGTTGAAGCAAGAAAAGCCCTCCATACTCTTGGCACTCGACCAGATCCAAGACCCACAAAATCTCGGGGCTATTTTGCGTAGTGCCGAGGCCACTGGGGTGGCGGGAGTCCTGATTCCCGAAAGGCATAGTGCCCCCTTGACGCCAGCCGTCAGTAAGGCCTCAGCGGGTGCCTTGGAATTTATGCACATTATTTCTATCAAAAATTTGGCCCAGGCCTTAGAAGCATTGAAAAAATTGGGTTTTTGGATTGTCGGCTCCCAAGCGGAGGCCAACACCGATGCCATGGTTTTCGATTGGCCTAGCCCCATGGTCTTGGTCTTAGGCGGAGAAGGACCTGGAATGCGGCGCTTGACCACAGAAAAATGTGACTTCTTGCTTCAATTGCCACTTCTTGGTAGGATCTCCAGCCTTAATGTGGCCCAGGCAGCCACGGCTTTTTTGTATTTGCGGTTGAGATCTACAGCTAATAAGCCCTAGAGAAGGTTGATTCTTTTCACCAGCGAATTTAGGCATTTAGGCTTGACTTGAAAGCGCAGCCAAGACTATACACGCTCGATCTTTGGAGGCCCCGGCACGTTTTAATCGACGAAAAATCCAAAAAATCAAGTGATATTAAGGCTTTAATTAAAATAGCCCTGGGGACGCTTCGCTCTTTTACATGAGATTCCACGTATGGGTCTGGTGACTGATGAACCTGAGATCGGGCTAATCTTTTTTGTGTTTAGCCGACGTAGCTCAGCTGGCAGAGC
>JAJFLL010000231.1 GCA_021772695.1 Deltaproteobacteria bacterium | reverse complement strand
TGCTAGGATTCTCGCGGTTATACGAGTCTCCCGGGACTTATCGGGTCCTCCATTGAAAAGTTTCTTACAGCTTTATTGACAACCTTTTATAGAGGACATCGAGATAGCCTCATCGACTTGAAAATGCTAAGCCCCTGACCCTTAAGGATCTTTTTGCCACCGTTTTAGGGAGACTTCCTGAAACGTAGGAGGAATGCCCATGCGACGTTTGTTCTATCCCCTGCTCACCCTCACCCTTTTATTCGCCCTACCTCAAAGCGTTCTTGCCCAAGCCACCAACGATGCCGTGTGCTGGGTGAGATCCGGTGCCGATTCCCCTGACAATCCCGGCTTTCACAGCTTGCGTCGCAAAATCGAACAGGGATTTAACCGGCCCAAGCAACGGGCTTGTGTGGATTTCATCGGTGTAGACCATGAAAAGGTCCAACGCATCGTTTTAGAAGCGCCCTTAAGTTTAAATAACGATAAAGATTTAGATTGTGAAGGTACTCCCAAGGTTTGTGGCGACGGTTGGGCCATGCAAGTCAATGGCGGAACCGGCATCGATATCGACATCACCAAAGTACCTGCCGACCAATGCGCCATGACGGTTCGAGCCAGTTCCGTGCAATTCCTCAAAATCAACTTCATCGCCAATGCCGATCAGGTAGATAAAAAAACGGTCCTTTGTGATGAGGGCATCGGCAACGAACTCCAATATACCGTGAATGGCAAAGACCCTGCAGAGCCAGGCGACGGCGACGGAGACGGTGATGGCGATGGGGACGGGGACGGAGATGGCACTCCCCCTGCAGATCCTACGCTTTTGACCGGGCTAGTGGAAAGCTCCGGAGCCGATTTTAAAGTAGTTCTCAATTGGAAGGACAATTCCGAGGATGAAACCGGATTTCGGGTAGAGCGAGGTCTATTAAACCGAGACGATACCGCTTGTGCTGGGTTTATTGCCCTGCAAAGCGTGGCCGCCGACGTCAGTCATTTCGAAGACGAAACGGCAGTAGCCAATAGCACCTATTGCTATCGGGTGTTTGCGGTAAAGAATGATCTTGATTCCGAGAACCCGACCAATGTCCTCCAAGTCAATACCCCAGAACCTCCCGTTTCCGAATTACCTGCCCCAACCGAATTATTGGCTGAAGCGGTGAGCTCCGAACAAATCGATCTGACCTGGGGTTACGATGAAACCACTGATGTGACCGGCTTCCGTCTGGAACGGGGAGATGCTGAATGTTCTGAGCCCTCCTTTACCCAGATTGCTCTGCTGCCCGAAGCGGCGCGAGCCTACCAAGACCAGGGACTCGAAGCGCTCACCGAATACTGTTACCGCATTCAGGCCTATACGGTCTCACCTTCTGTGGATTCTCTCTTTTCCGAAACCGCCCAAGAAATTACCCTAGACGAAAATCCCGGGGATGGAGACGGTGATGGTGATGGCGACGGTGATGGTGATGGCGACGGTGATGGCGATGGCGACGGTGATGGCGATGGCGATGGCGATGACGACCCCGATGGCGACGGACACCCCAACGCCAGCGACAATTGCCCCCTCCTTCCCAACCCAGGCCAAGAAGATCTGGATGGTGACAACCAAGGTGATATTTGTGACAGTGATATCGATGGCGACGGTCTCAACAATGAGGAAGAGCAAGCCAAAGGCACCGACCCCACCGACAACGATACCGACAACGACGGCAAGATCGATAGTGATGACAATTGTCCTACCGTGGCCAATCCCATGCAGCAGGATGCCGATGGCGACCAGGTGGGAGACCCCTGTGATACGGAAAATCCCGACGACCTCGATGGCGACGGGCTCCTAAATAATGAGGACAACTGCCCGAATATCCCCAATCCCGACCAATTGGATGGTGACGGCGACAACATCGGCGATGCTTGTGATCCCTCAGGGAGCGCTGGGCTAGGCAGTTCCGGCGGCTGTGCCCTGATTCCCGGCCCTGTGGCGACCGGAACCTGGCAGATATTAACCCTGGGACTCGGGATCCTGGGAATCATACGCATTGGCCTCGTTTCCTTAAAAAAATAGGCCCCCTGCGGGCTGGGCAACTTCCCCCTCGAGCACCCGATAAAAATATCGTGAACGTTCGAGTCCATTTATCGCACTGCATCAAAGAACTCAGGGGAAATCCATGTTAAGCAAACTCGCCTCGCTATTTTCGTTCGTTTTACTTCTGCTGCCGGTAACCATGGCCTACGGCCAACCCGTCAACGACAAGGTCTGCTACGTCAAAAAAAGTTGTGACCAAGCGAGTTCCATCGATCATTTTCATTGTCTGCGCTACAAACTTGAAAACGGCTTTAATCGCCCCGACAAACGGGCCTGTGTAGAAGCCATTTATTTCGACAAAGATACAAATATTCAAATCACCCTTCAATCCACGTTAAAAATCGACAACCAAAAGGACCTCGATTCTGATGACGATGGTCACCTTTTGTTAATCGATGGTTCTGAATCTCCCAATGCCACCATAGACGCCACCGGGCTTGACGACGAGGATTGTGCCATTTCCGTTGATATGGTTACCGAAGAAGGTGATGTGAAATTAACCGGATTTACTCTCAAGGTGAAAAAAGTGGCCAAGGCCATTTGTCCCGCCGACGCCTCCGTTCAGGTGGACTACTCGGGAGTCAATATCGTCGCCACTGACGACCCCGACGAAGATGGCATCGGTGATGCCGATGACAATTGTCCCGATCGAAAAAATCCCGCGCAGACCGACAGTGATGGCGATAATTTTGGAGACAAATGCGATAATTGCCCCACGGTCGCCAACCCCGACCAAGCCGATTCCAATAACGATGGGCTCGGCAACGCCTGTACTCCTGAAGACCCCCCTGCCGGCGAATGCGGCGACAATGAAGTCAACCAAGACAGCGAAGTCTGCGACGGCACCGATGCCGAGGCCTGTGTAGAGGGCGAAGTTTGTAACGACTCCTGTGAATGTGAAGTAGAAGCCGTACCAGAAATTTGCGGCGACAACGTGGTCAATCAAGATAGCGAAATTTGTGACGGCAGCGATGCAAGTGCTTGCGCCGAAGGTGAAATTTGTAACGGCTCTTGTGAGTGTGAAGTCGCACCCCCAACCGAGGTTTGCGGCGATAACGTGGTCAATCAAGCCAGCGAAGTCTGCGACGGCACTGATATCACTGCTTGTGCTGAAGGAGAAACTTGTAATACCTCCTGCGAATGCGAGCTTGCCCCCGGTGATGGTGATGGTGACGGTGATGGCGATGGTGGTCCCGTAGACGTGACCCCGCCGGAAAATCCCGAGGACCAAGACGGTGATGGCCACCTCAACGCCGATGACAATTGCCCCACCATCAATAACGAAGGTCAAGAAGACCAAGACGGCGATGGCCTTGGTGATGCCTGCGACACCAGTCCTCAGGGCAGTACGGATGCAGAGGGCGGAACGGAAATTGTAGAATTAGATTCAGGATCGGCCAGTGGTTGCAGCCTCAGTGGCTCCGGCGGTGGTCTTGGCCTGCTGGGAATAGTGCTCATTCTCTTGCCGGGAGTGAGACGATTTAGATTTCGACGCTCTTAAGTTAGCTTCAAGCGATTTAAGATTTTTTCCATGGTGACCCAGCCCTTGAGATGTTGGTCACCCTCTAAGATATACAAAGAACTCAAACCCCGATTCCGCATTTTCTGAAAGGCCTGCCAAGCATTGGCACCCTGGCTCAAGGCTACTATATCTATGTCGGTGTCGATAAATTCCTTTACCTCCCGGTATTCCCAACCAGGATCCTTCAAGGCATGTACTTTCATGATAGGCAAAAAACCGACCAGGTTACCTTCCCGAACAATGGGATACTGGGTATGAATGCGCCGGTGCTCCAATTGTGAAAACACGTCGACCAGGCGATCATGGGGCCCAAAATGAAGTTCATTTGTATCTAGAATTTCGCTGACTGGAATCTTTTCTAATTGTCGTTGAATCTTTACCTGCTCCAAACTGCGCGAAGAAGCTTGTTTGAGAAAAAAACCAATCAAGACCAACCAGAGACCGTCCATGGGAGAACCGCGAACGATAGAGACCGCACCCCAGCCAACTAATAACCAACCGAAACCTTGTCCGATGATTGCAGACACCTTGGTGGCCCACAAATAATCCCTTTTGATGGCCCATAAAATAGAACGAAACACTCGGCCGCCATCGAGGGGAAAGGCGGGAACCAGATTAAAGATACCCAAAATACCGTTCATGATTCCCAAATAATAAAATATCCATAAAAGACTGCGGTTCCATTCCAGGCTGGATCCCCAACGGCTCAAAAAAAGAAAAGTAGCGGCCAAAATCAGACTGGCAATGGGCCCCACCACCGCTACCAAAAATTCCACTTTGGGCGAGGGAGATTCTTCTCGCATCTCGGCGACACCACCGAAAATAAATAAGGTGATCCCGTCAATTTGAATAGAGTAGTGACGAGCCACCAAGGAATGAGCAAGTTCGTGGAACAGTACGGAGGCAAACAACCCCATGGCGGCAACAAATCCCATGGCCCAGTAGGCACTCACCGGTAAACCGGGGTGATTAGATGGAAAGAATCCTGCGGCGAGGGAATAGGTCACCAAAAATAAAATAATTAGCCACGACAAATCCACCCGGATGGGAAAACCAAATAAGCGAAAGATTTCCAGGCGGCGTCTAAACATAGTGTCCTCAAGCTGCGCGGCGACACACCTATTACGCAACGAGTCATTTCCTTAAGAATTTCATTAACTTGCTATTCCATCCCTATCGCAGGTAAAATAAGGACGATGCCCAGTTCGGTAAGCCCTTAACCCAAAAGGTGACGGACATGCCAAAGAAAACCTTACACCACTTTTCCATCGAACGCCTCAACATCCTTGATCCTGAAGGAGTCCTCCTCGAGGCTGACTTTCCAATTCAACCAAAACTTTTGCGACATATGTTCGTGCAAATGCTGACCTTGCGCGAATTCGACGTCAAGGCCATCAGTCTGCAACGTCAGGGACGCATGGGAACTTACGCATCCGCTGCGGGACAAGAGGCCATTCACATTGGTTCTGCAGCCGCCTTGCGAGAAGAGGATTGGGCCGTGCCATGTTTTCGGGAACAAGGGGTTTACCTATATCGCGGGATTCCCGCCAAAACACTTTTCGTCTTTTTCATGGGCTCTGAAGAAGGAAACCGCATCCCGAGGGAACAACGTACCCTGCCCTACTGCGTTCCCTGTGCCACGCAGATCCTTCACGCCGTTGGCATCGGTCAAGCCGCCAAGATTCGGGGCGAATCCCTAGGAGTCGTCACTTATTTTGGCGATGGGGCCACGAGTGAGGGAGACTTTCATGAGGGACTCAATTGGGCAGCAGTGACCCAAAGTCCCGTAGTCTTTTTGTGCCAAAACAATCAGTTTGCCATCTCGACGCCGCCCCATTTGCAATACCACGGGAAAACCCTGGCACAACAGGCCTTGGCCTACGGGATGCCTGGCTTACAAGTGGATGGGAACGATATCTTGGCCGTTTACCAGGCCACAACCGAAGCCCTGCAACGGGCACGGGACGGTGGCGGTCCCACCCTATTAGAATGCATGACTTATCGCATGCAGGCCCATACGACCGCAGATGATCCTGGTCGCTACCGCATTGATTCGGAAACCCAAATTTGGCGAGCCAAAGACCCTATCAACCGACTGGAAAGATTTTTGTTACATCGCGGTATTTTACAACCAGGAGAAAAAGATGTTTTGATAACGGCCATTCGCCAAGAATTAAAAAATGAGTCCGAGGCGGCAGAGGCCATCTGTACCCGCATGAGTCCCGATGAGATGTTCAATTACCTCTATCACCAATTGCCTCCCGCCTTAAAACAGCAACGTGATGAAGTTCTCATGCTCATGGAAATCGACGAGGAGTCCCGACATGCCTGATAAGGTCATCAATCGGGTCACCTTAGTGCAGGCCGTTAATCAGGGTCTGCATCAATCCATGGAGAATCATCCCGACGTCGTCTGCCTTGGACAAGACATCGCAAAATGTGGTGGGGTGTTTCGGGCTACCGAGGGATTGCT
>JAJFLL010000024.1 GCA_021772695.1 Deltaproteobacteria bacterium | reverse complement strand
TGTTTTCCCAAAAATAAAAACATTTCGTTTCCCGCTTTGACGGAAATTTCGTTTCGAGCCTCAAGGTAGGCTTGAATGGCTGCCATGGCACGCTTGCCGAGGGGGACCACGCGCTCCTTATTGCCCTTACCGCTGACGCGAACCAGGCCTTCCGCCAAATCGACGGACTCAAGAGAGAGGCTAGAGAGTTCGCCCACCCGAAGTCCTGAAGAATAAAATAGTTCTAAAATAGCTCGGTCCCGTAAGCCACCGACGCCTGCTTCCGTGGGTGCCTCCATGAGTCGAAAGGCCTCTTCAATGTCGAGAAACTTGGGCAAATACCGCGGTTGTTTTGGGGCACTCAGTTCCAAGGAAATATTATGTTTTAAATAGCCCTGCCCCACCATGAACTTAAAAAAGGACCTTAGGCTGGCGATGCGCCTGCCGATCGAGGGGGCCTTTAGCTTTCCGTGCAGTCGTGACAGGTAACTACGCAAGGCAAATAACGGTAGTTGCTCCCAACAGATGGCTTCACCCTTGGTCCATTGGGGGAATTGTTTTCTTAAAAACCCTGTGGCTTCCCGAAGGTCGATGCCGTAATTTTTACAGGTGTGGCCCGAGTAGCGTTTTTCCGTACGCAAGTATTCCAAAAATTTTTCCACAAGGGGATCGACGGCGACTGGCTCATTGGCAAAAGATTTTCCCATGATGTTTTTAGCTAGATACCATTTGGGGAAAATGGTCTTCAACGTGGACCGTGCCCAAAGAGTTTTCCTCCGCAAAATTTTTCATGCATTCCAGGGCCAATTCCGAGACCATCCCCCGCTGTTCTTTTCTTTGCATACCCATCGGCAATTCGAAGAGGCCAAAATTGACGTTCATCGGCTGAAAACCCCGGGTTGAGGCCGCGGTAAGATGACGCACCAAGGCGCCTAACGCAGTATTAGCTGGGGGTGGTTGCAGGTTTTTTGCCCTCAAGCGCTGAGATATTACCAGGCCGGCATAGAGCCCCATGGCCGCCGATTCCACATAGCCTTCCACTCCGATCATTTGCCCTGCCAAGAAAATTCCGGGGTGGTCTTTTAATTCTAAATCCGGTGTCAAAACCTTAGGAGCATTGATGAAGGTATTGCGATGCATGCTACCGAGTCGCACAAACTCAGCATTCTCCAACCCGGGAATGGTCCGAAAGATCCGAACCTGATCGGGATATTTCATGCGGGTTTGAAAACCGACTAGGTTATAGAGACTGGCGTGCAAGTCATCTTGCCTTAACTGTACCACCGCATAGGGTCGTCGCCCCGTATTCGGGTCGATCAAACCCACCGGCTTCATGGGCCCAAAGGAAAGGGAGCGTACCCCTCGCTCGGCCAAGACCTCAATAGGCAAACAAGCCTCAAAGTACTTGGGCGCTTCGAAATCCTTGGTGGGCATTTTTTCGGCCTGTTGCAATGCCGCGACCAAGGCCTCGTATTCTTCCCGATTCAAGGGACAATTGAGATAATCCGGTGTGCCCTTGTCATAGCGAGAGGCACGAAAGACCTTGGTCCTATCGATCGAGTCGGCAGCTACGATGGGCGCAATACTGTCGTAAAAATATAAGGAGTCTTGGCCCGTTAAAGCCGCCAGTTCTTGCGCCAAGCTATCGCTAGTCAATGGACCCGTTGCAATTAATAAGGGCTTCTCGATGTCTTTATGGTTTTTTAACCAAGGCTCTAGGGAGCTTACCTCTTGGCGCACCACTTCGATATTGGGCTCATTTAAAATAGCCGTAGTGACCTCCTGGGAAAAACCCTCACGATCCATGACCAAAGCCCCGCCTCCGGGAATGCGATGGCGATCGGCAGCACGCAAGATCAAGGAATCTAACAGCCTCATCTCTTCTTTTAATAAACCCACCGCATTTTTCAGGTCGGCGCCCCGAAAGGAATTGGAACACACCAACTCAGCCAATTTATCGCTCTGATGGGCCGGGGTATTTTTAACGGGCCGCATTTCAAAGAGCCGCACCCGGTGACCGCGACGGGCCAATTGCCAGGCGGCCTCGCTACCGGCCAAGCCGCCTCCGATAAGGTCAACAGGACTGTGAACAGATTTCACCATGAAGCCTTGGGTCTAAATCAACTCCCGGGAAAAGTCGAGGTTAGGACCCACAAGATTTATGGCATTAGGAAAAAAGTTTTTGGGAAAAAAAAGAACCCCCGGCGGGCGCCGGGGGTCCTAGGGGTTAAGAGGAGTGTGGGATATAGGGTCAAATCAAATAAACCAGAGATTGTAGTTACGGGTTTTTACCCCTTCCTGCAAGGGTTTTTTCAACAGTTTAAACCAATGAAAATTGTACATTTTTTAGTTCTTACTTTCCAGTGATTTATGGATTTTTCATAAAAAAAAGGCCCTTGGTTCACGGCTTGTAACCGTCACTCAAGGGCCTTCTGGGGGTATGGGGTGTTAGGGAAAACCTAAATCTAAACCCCTATTTCCGCCGTCGCCGGATTCCTGCAAAGGCCAGAGCCGGGAGCAGGACCCAGAGGGCGGAGAAACTATTGGCAGCCGCAGAGGCTAGGCCGAGGCTACATCCACCTCCGAATACGGAGAAGATGGGATTGCCGGCCGTACCAGGCGTCGGGTCACAGACATCACCGATTAGGTCGCCGTCTGCATCTTCTTGACCTGGATTCGCCACATTGGGGCAGTTGTCTTCGCCATCGGGAATGCCATCGCAATCGGCATCACCGGGGCATTGGCCGCCACCATTGTCGTTATCACAGGCATCACCGATGCCGTCGCCGTCTTGATCGGCTTGGTCAGGATTGGGATTCACGCGACAGTTATCAACGGGTCCACCATTGCTACCATCGCCATCACCATCACCGTCGCCATCGCCGTCACCGTCGCCATCG
>JAJFLL010000230.1 GCA_021772695.1 Deltaproteobacteria bacterium | reverse complement strand
ATGATCGCCAAGGTATTATCTGAAACTTGCGCATCGTTGAAGATACCGCCACCGTCCAGAATGGCCGTGTTTCGGGCGAGGGTACTGGAATCCACGGTCAGGAAAGAACCCACATTAAAAATTCCCCCGCCCTTCGTGGCCTTATTAAATTTAAGGGTTGAACCGCTTAGGTGTACTTCGACCGTGGAGGTTAAATTGACCCTTTCCGTGAAAATCCCACCCCCAGTCTCGGTGCAAAACCCACAAGTCCCCGAGAAGGAATTTCTTATCACTTGGGAATCTTCGACGCTTAAAATGGCGGTGGCATCGCCCAAGGCGGATTGATGAATCCCCGCGCCCGTAAAATGGGCTATATTATCCTTGATGAGGGACCCGGAAATCCTCATTTCCGCGGATTCTCCCGAATTAGCCCAATTGCTAAGCCCGGCGCCGTGATTGGCCGTGTTCTTTCGAATCTGGGAATTGGCGATCGTCACGATGCCCTTTCGATTTATTACACCACCCCCGTGGACCTGGGCCTCGTTAAAATTCACCTTGGCGTTATCTATTTCCACTTGGCCGCCGTTGTTGTAAATGCCCCCGCCATCGCCCAATAAGTTAGCCAAAGCCGTATTGTAATTCACGCGACTATTTTCATTGAGGATCAGTGTGCCGGACTCGTTATAAATTCCGCCGCCAAATCGAGTGGTGCTTTCATTACTATTAATAAGACTGGAATGGGTGATGGTCATCGTCCCACTGTCATTGTAAATGCCGCCCCCATTGGCTCCCGCGATGTTGTTTTTTACCTCCGAACTATCAAGGACCACCTCGCCATTCGAATTGTAGATCCCTGCCCCGCACTCCGTATCGGGAAACACCGCCGGCGCCGTATTATTCAGCACCCGACTGGATTGAAATAACACTGTGCCCGATTGATTATATACGCCACCACCACTTAGGGATGCCGTATTATCGCTAACCTCCACCTTATAAAAAGTCACCTTACCCTCTGCAATGTAAACACCGCCCCCTAACTCTTCACTACCCCCTGACAGGGTGAGGCCATCCAATACCACCAGGGGGATGGAGTTTTTGCCCATTCTATAAATGTGAAAAATTCGATCATTCATATTGGCTGCGGTATTAATGAGGGTATTATTAGAGCCTTGGCCGATAATATTGACGCTTTGATAAACATCCAAATCCCCCACCGCCGCAAGATCATCGGTGCCCGGCAGCGCCAAGGTAAAGACCCCAGCCGGAAGGACCACGTCATCGAAGGTCCCTGAGGTATTAGAATTAATGATGGCACCCCGAAGGGAACAATCGTCGGGAGCCACGGGGTCACAGGTGGTAAGAGCTGGATCGTCTGCGACGGTGTCCACCGTATAAATAGCCGCCCTGGCCGAAGCAGGGACGGTGAAACCACCAAAGATAACCAACAATACACTGAGGCGTAAAATAAATTGCATAAGGCGCATTATGGCCCCTCATTTACAAAATATGCAAGTCAAGGTTCCGATTGATATAAATTAAAAGGAGTGGGAAAGACCTCCGTCTTATTTGGTGCTTAATGGAGTCATTTTTTTTTAACACTTGGTTTCTGACTCACAAATTTCTTGGCACTACATTATTATTGACCATCCACTAAACGAACAAAGCAAGGAGAAGACTTATGACCGAGATTGTTACCTGCGTTTGGTTTGATCATGGCGAAGCGAATAAAGCGGCGGCCTTTTATGCAGCCACGTTTCCCAATAGTAGTGTTGGGCGAATGAATGCAGCGCCTGGCGACTTTCCAGGAGGCAAAGAAGGCAGCGAACTAACGGTTGAGTTTACTGTGCTCGGACATAAATTTATTGGCCTGAACGGCGGACCGAATTTCAAACCGAACGAGTCGGTCAGTTTTATGGTCGTTACGGATAGCCAAGAGGAAACGGATCGCTATTGGAACGCCATCATCGGTAATGGCGGTGAGGAAAGCGCCTGTGGATGGTGCAAGGATCGTTGGGGCTATTCCTGGCAGATCACGCCAAGGCGGTTGCTTGAATTGACGACGAGTTCCGACCCAGACGAGGCGAAGCGCGCCTTCGAGGCGATGATGACGATGAAGAAAATCGACATCGCGGCACTGGAGGCGGCCGTTGCGCGAAGAAAATAAAAAAGCCCCCAATGGTGGCAAAGTTGTTGAATCGCATCCGTATTCCGCAGCGGTTTCCAACATTCAACCCGCCTAGTCCTGAAAATAATTATTAATGCTCTACCGGCCAATATTACTGGGAAGACTCCCGTATTCTTTCCTACTCGCCGATCCTTTCTCCAAGGACTTGTCGATTCGCCAACGGATTGATTTAAGCCGAAGGGATTCAACAAGTTAAGCCGTTTATCGCCCCTTGCAGGGACTTGTATATCGACCCTAGTTTTTCAAAAATTAAAAAGTGCCCCGTCGATTTTTCTCGATATTTCTGGCCTTGGCGCCGCTGCCTTTTTAAAATCAAACCATGGCAACCGCTCCAGGCCGCGGCCGCATTCCGAGTCCCCAATGGTTCAGCCTTCAGCCCGCCGAACTATTAAACAAACTAAACACCCAAGATACCGGATTAAGTGAAGCCGAGGCGCAATCCCGACTGGAACAATTCGGGCCCAATATCTTGCCCCGTGAAGCACCACCCAACCTATTTCTAATTTTCTTTAGACAATTTCAAAGCCCCCTCATTTATATTTTAGGGGTCGCCGCCTTGGTCTCGCTATTCATCGGTGAACATATCGATGCCGCCTTTATCGCGGCCGTGCTGCTCATCAACGCGATCATTGGAGGGTACGAAGAATGGCGGGCCGATCGCAGCAGCCGGGCCTTGGAGAAACTCTTGCAGATTGAAGCCTTGGTGAGCCGGGATCAAGAACCCCGGCAGATTTCCGCCGAACACGTGGTGCCGGGAGATCGCGTCTGGTTGGAACCGGGCGACCGGATCCCAGCAGATATTCGCTTACTAAAGGCCAAGGGGTTAGAGATCGATGAATCTCCCCTGACTGGAGAATCCTTGTCTGTATTAAAAAATCCTCATTGGCTGAGCACTGAAATGGTTCCCGTAGGTGACCGGCACAATATGGTCTTTGCGGGAACCACCGTGGTGCGGGGTCGCGGCGAAGGGATCGTCGTGACCACCGGTACCCAAACGCTGATTGGTCAATTGGCCATGGATGTCATCGGCACGAAGGCGGGCAAGGCACCCCTGTTGCAACGCCTGGAACGTTTTACCAAAATCGTGGGCTTCGCCGTATTGGTGGCCGCCTTTGCCGTGGCGGGAATAGGATTTCTCAAGGCCTACGGGTTAAAGGAGATGTTCTTTTTCGCGGTTGCCCTGGCGGTCTCTGCCATTCCTGAAGGCCTGCCCGTGGCGGTGACCGTGGCCCTGGCCATCGCCACCAATCGTATGGCCGCTAAGGGCGTCATCGTCAGAAAGCTCGCCGCGGTAGAAGGCTTGGGCAGTTGCACTTTCATCGGAAGCGATAAGACCGGTACCCTGACTTGCAATGAACTTACGGTTCAGGAAATTTATTTATCCGGCGGCACATGTCTCAAGGTTTCAGGACAAGGCTTTGAACCCAACGGCAAAATCCAATACGAAGAATCGGAGGTTAAGTCCGATCAGTTCCCTTCCCTCTCACCTTTGTTACAAACCGCCGTATTGTGTAACGAAGGGGACCTCCGCCGGCGGGACGACCAATGGGTCTTTCGGGGTGATCCTACCGACATCGCCCTATTGACCATGGCCCGAAAGGGCGGGGTCACCCGGGATCCATCCTGGAATCAATTCCCACAAGTGAATAGCATCCCCTTTGAACCGGAAAATCAATTTTCCGCCTCCTTTCACCGGGTGGGAGCCGAATACCTAAGCGTGGTCAAGGGAGCGCCGGAAAAAGTATTGTCCATGTGCGATTTTACCGATTCGGAGGAATCCCAAAATTCGGCCCTGCAACAGGCGCAAAATCTCGCCGAACGGGGTTATCGCGTCATTGCCTTGGCGGAAAAGCGGAATCACGAGCCAATCGATCCCGACACGGTACCCATCGCTCCCTCACGATTAAAGTTTTTAGGCCTGGTCGGCATGATCGATCCTCTGCGGTCCGGAGTACCCGAGGCCATCGACGCCTGCCACCGGGCCGGAATCCAGGTTGCCATGATCACCGGGGACCATCCGCTGACCGCCTTGGCCATCGCCCGCCAGTTGGGGCTGGCCGATTCATTGGATCAAGTCCTCACCGGTCCCCAATTGCAGCAGGTAGACGACGAAGCATTGCGGGAATTAGCGCATCATATCAAAGTCTATTCCCGGGTGGCCCCCCGCGAAAAACTCCGCATCGTCGACGCCTGCAAACACAACAAGCATTTCGTGGCCATGACCGGGGACGGCGTCAATGACGCCCCCGCACTGCGCACCGCCAACATCGGAGTCGCCATGGGCAAGGCGGGGACCGATGTGGCGCGTGACGCATCCGACATTGTGATCAGCGACGATAACTTTTCCACCATCGTCTCGGGAGTGGAAGAAGGCCGCATCGCTTACAACAACGTTAGAAACGTTATTTACCTGCTCATCTCTACGGGCGCCGCCGAGGTCATCATGGTGGCCTTATCCATCGCCATGGGCCTGCCCCTTCCCCTGCTTCCCGTGCAATTGCTTTGGTTGAATCTGGTGACTAACGGCATTCAAGACGTGGCCCTGGCCTTCGAGCCCGGACTGGGCAACGAATTGGAACAACCTCCCCGCCCTCCCAAGGAAAGGATCTTCAATCGTTTGATGGTGGAACGGGTTTTGGTGGGAGCTGTGGTCATGGGCGGGGTGAGCATCGCTACTTTTTATTGGATGCTAGAGGCCGGTTGGCCCGAAGAGACCGCACGCAACGGAATACTCTTGCTCATGGTCCTCTTTGAAAACGTGCATTTGGGCAATTGCCGTTCCGAAACCCGCTCGGCCTTCACCCTCTCTCCTTTGAGAAGCCCCTTTCTCGTCGTTGGTGCTTTGCTCGCGTTTTCGGTGCACCTGGCCTTTATGTATCTTCCCTTCGGCCAAAAACTGCTCTCGACGCAGGCGGTGAACCTCGAAACGGGAGCACTGTTATTCGCACTAGCCCTTACGGTCTTGCTGGTCATGGAACTCCACAAGTGGACCTGGAACCTACGCTATAAAAACCCCCGCTGAGAATAGACCGAAGCGGGGCTTAATTTAAATTCTCGAAAATACCAGATTATTTCTCGGCAAATAAAAACTGAAATAGCAAGTCTGCCAAGCCGGGGCCCGAATGCTTTTGGATTTTTTCGGATGGCCAAACATCTCAAACAACACAACTGGGCAAGCCATCATATCTACGCTCAGGCAATTCCCATAAAATTAGATGATAAATATATTTAAATACTGGATAATGCTGAGACTAGGGATATTCCCCCAGATAAGTCCCGAAAATAGGTAAATATAATCAAGAACAAGCAACACCCCCCCAGAAATTTTCAAAGGAAGAGGCCGTCAATACCTAAAAACCGAGTTTTAATAAAACGCCTGTGTCGTCTTGGTCCTTTGCTCACTTTATAAAAAGTGGTGATATTTAAATTTTTTCAGCCCCGAGGAGGCCTCAAATGAAACGCACTCAATATTATGGTTTTGCCCTGATTTTTGCAGGATTATTGATCAGCAGTCCCACACTTGCCAAAGAAAAACCCACCGGGAAAACTGCCGCGAACCAGAGCTCCTCGTCCCCAAAGGCCACCCGGGTCTATTGGGGCGACACCCACCTCCATACCTCCTTTTCCATGGACGCCGGCGCCGCCGGCTGTCGATTATCGCCGGCAGATGCCTACCGTTTTGCAAAGGGTGAACAGGTCATGGCTTCCAGCGGACAGCCGGCCAAGCTGGCTCGACCACTAGACTTTCTTGTAGTCACGGACCACTCAGACAATATGGGTTTCTTCCCCCAACTGATCGCCGGTGATCCCGCCATGCTGGCCGATCCGACGGGCAAACGCTGGTACGACATGATTCAAAGTGGAAAAAATATGGAGGCGGCCTTCGAGATCATTCAAGCCTTCAGTGAGAATAGATTTCCCAAAGCATTGGCCTCCCTGCCTGGAAGCAAGGCCTACCGGACCGCATGGGACGAAACCATCAAGGCCGCGGAAGGAGCCAACGATCCGGGGCGCTTTACCGCCTTTATCGGCTATGAATGGACCTCGAACACGGGCGGCAATAACTTGCATCGCAATGTGATATATCGGGACAACGGCACCAAGGCAGCGCAAATGGAACCTTACACCACCCAAAAACCCCTCGGCAGCGACAACCCGCGAGACTTGTGGAAGTGGTTGAGCGAATATGAAAAAAAGACCAAGGGCAATGTTTTAGCCATCCCCCATAACGGCAATCTGAGCAACGGGCGCATGTTTCCCCTCATCGAGTCCTTCAACGGTAAGCCCATCGACAAGACCTACGCCAAAGCTCGGGCCGAATGGGAGCGCATTTACGAGGTCACGCAGATCAAGGGGGATGGAGAAACCCATCCCTTTCTTTATCCTAACGACGAATTCGCCGATTTCGAGCGTTGGGACAAGGGCAACCTGGACCTGAGCGAATCCAAAAAGCAGGAAATGCTTGAATATGAATATGCCCGGTCCGCCCTGAAGAACGGCCTGAAAGCCGAAGCCCAACTTGGCGTCAATCCTTATAAATTTGGGATGATCGGTTCGACCGATTCCCATACGGGTTTGGCAACTGCCGACAGCAACAATTTTTTTGGAAAGGTCTCCTCGTCCGAGCCCAGCGCCCATCGCTTGACGGCCGATTTTATAAAGACACCGGTGGCCACCATCATGGATTGGGAGCAGACGGCCTCCGGTTACGCCGGCATTTGGGCCCATGCGAACACGCGGGAGGCCCTGTTCGACGCTATGGAGCGAAAGGAAGTGTATGCCACCACCGGGCCGCGAATCACCCTCCGCTTTTTCGGGGGTTGGGACTATGAACCTACTGATGCAAAAACTCCCGACCTTGCGGCCGTGGGTTACGCCAAGGGCGTTCCCATGGGGGGGGACCTAAACCAGGCGGCCGAAGGAAAAACTCCCACGTTTTTGGTCTCGGCCCTCAAGGATCCCATCGGCGCCAACTTGGACCGGGTGCAAGTGATCAAGGGCTGGTTAGATAAAGACGGTCAGGTGCAAGAAAAAATTTATGACGTCGCCTGGTCCGGCAATCGCAAAAAAAGTCCCGACGGGAAGGTCCCAACGGTGGGCAATACTGTGAACGCCGCCCAGGCCAGCTACACCAACAGCATCGGAGGGCCAGCCCTGACGACCGTATGGAAAGACCCGGACTTCGACCCAAAGCTGAAGTCCTTTTATTATGTTCGGGTCTTGCAAATCCCCACACCTCGCTGGACAACCTATGATGCAAAAAGATTCGGGGTCAAACTGGATCCGAAAATTCCCGTATCCCTTCAGGAGCGAGGATATAGTTCGCCCATCTGGTATAACCCGAGTTCATAAAGCCGCTAACTGGGAATTCTAATCAATGAAACTGTTCCGCGAACCCCTTTTTCATTTTTTAATCATCGGCGGCGCGATTTTCCTATTATATTTTTTCCTTGGAAACCGTACCTCGCTCTCGCCAGAAAAAATTGTGATCAGTTCCCCGCAAATCGAATGGCTGGCGGAAGGTTGGAAGCGAACCTGGCACCGGCCGCCTACCCAAGATGAACTGGATGGATTGATTCACGATGCCGTTCAAGAGGAGATCCTTTACCAGGAAGCCTTAAAACTGGGCCTCGACCAGGACGACCCCATCGTCCGCCGCCGCCTGCGGCAAAAGATGGAGTTTCTTACCGAGGATCTATCCGAACAAAGGCAAGCTAGTGAGAAGGAGCTTCAGGAATTTTTTCAAAAAAATTCTAAAATATTCACCAGCGATCCCAACATCAGTTTTACCCAGGTCTACCTGAATCCAGAAGGACGCAGCGATTTAAATGGGGACGCGGCCCGTCTCTTGTCCACCTTGAACAGTAGCAATCGTGATGTCGAAGCTTCGGCCCTGGGCGACACCATGGCACTACCTTCACAATTTTCAAATATCTCTTCGACAGAAACCAAACAACAATTCGGACCGGACTTTTCAAAATCCCTGTTTGAAATCGAACCTGGTGTCTGGAAGGGACCCATTGAATCGGGCCTGGGCATGCATTTGGTAAAGGTCACCGGGAAGGAGGAGGGAAAAGTGCCTGAATTTTCCCAAATCAAGGATTGGGTAAAACGGGAATGGTTGGCTGAACAACGACGGGAATTCAAGGCAGAATTCCTGCAAGGTCTGAGTAAAAAATATTCCATCGAAGTGCAGTTCCCGGGATGGGCCCATGCCCGGTAAAAAGGGTAAATGTATGTTTGGGCGAATTGGAGTTCTTTCCGTAATCCTTCTGATTCTTTTCTCCTCTCTTCGGCCCGCAACCGCGCACGAAATGCGACCCGCATACCTCGAGTTTCGCCAAATCGATTCCGAGACCTTCAAAATTCTTTGGAAGGTCCCGGCGAAGGGTGAGTGGCGTCTCTCCCTCCATGTCCTCCTCCCCGCATCCTGCGTATCCGATTCCAAATCAGCCCTCGCCATTGAAGGCGCTCGAATCGAACGCTGGACAGCGCGATGTCAGGGGGGGTTGGCGGGAAAACGAATTGAAGTGGACGGCCTGGCAGCCACGATGACCGATGTCTTGGTCCGCATCGAGCGGCTGGATATAGCCTCACAGGTGCAGCGCCTTACGCCTTTACATCCATATTTTGTGGTCGACACGGATCCCAAGGGGATCCAAATCGCCAAGACCTACCTGACCCTTGGATCGGAACACATCCTCATGGGTTTCGATCACCTGTTATTCCTCTTGGCCCTCTTGATCCTGATCAAAGGAAAACGCAGGCTCATCGGAACGGTGACCGCCTTCACCCTCGCCCATAGCCTCACCCTAGCCATGGCAACCCTGGGTTTCGCTCACATTCCTCAAGCCCCTGTAGAGGCGGTTATTGCGCTGAGTATCGCGTTTGTCGCCGCGGAAATCATCCATGCGTGGCAGGGAAAAATAAGTCTAACCGAATCGCGGCCCTGGATCGTCGCCTTCAGCTTTGGGCTGCTGCATGGCCTCGGATTCGCAGGCGCCCTATTCGAAATCGGTCTACCCCAGAGAGAAATTCCCCTCGCCCTATTGATGTTCAACCTGGGGGTCGAGTTGGGTCAGCTGATTTTTATTGCCATAATCTTGGTGGCGATTGCCTTGCTCCGGCGCCTTCGCTTGGTTCTGCCCTCTTGGGCTAAGTGGATCTCCCCCTATGCCATCGGTTCCATGGCTATGTTTTGGGTCATTCAACGCATATCAAATTTTTAAGGCCGCCTTTTAAAAAACAGTAATTCCCCTGCTAATTGCTAAACCCTTCCACCAGATGCCGCCATGAATTCAAAAGCCCAATCCCGTATTACCAAAAAAAAAGGTCGGCCTCACAACGCAAAGCCAACCTGATAATATTTCCCACAATACTTTAGCGCCTAAAAACGCCGCTCACTTTAAGGCAACCCGTAAACCAACACTCCGGTTGGCGCACCGGGTACCAGTGGGATCGACGACACATAGACCCTGCCGCGTGACAGCGACAGTGCGGTAATGATGTTACCGAAGACGTATCCGCCGGCTCCGTCGGGGAAGCCGCCGATCTGGGTGCTAAAGAGTTCATCACCGTTGCCGGCATCCATGGCGTGCAAGTGGCCATTGGCGTTGGCATGGTACAACACGCCGTTGGCCACCACGAGCGGGGCGAAGCTAATGGCGCCGTTCACGTATTTTTCCCAAACCACGTCGCCCGTGTCGGCATCGAGGGCCATGATACGGGTGCGCGAGCCCTTTTGAATCAAAGCGGTGCCTTCGGGAGTTTGGATGAATCGAGAGTCTAGGTCGGGTGGCATAGAGTCATTGATAGAGGCCCCGTCGATGCGTTCGTGGGCGGCCACGTAAACAATGCCGTCGGCATAGGCCGCGGTAGCTTGAAAGCCACCGAGAACACCTCCCTCGACGATCTTGCGGCTCCACAAGACATTTAGATTGCGGCGGTCCATGACATAATAATGGCCGGTCTTGTCACCCACGCCCACGGCCGGTTTGGGTAAACCGAAGTGCCCGTGAACGGGGAACAAATTGGGCGGCGTACCCAAATCGGCGTCTGGTCCAATGGGATACTCCAGACCGAAAATATCACCCTCAGTAAACTGATGGTTGTTACGAACGTCGCCATTGAGCCAAGAGAGTCGCAATAAGGAATCGCTGTAATCCGGATCATTCGCCGACTCCGGATCGGGATTTTCTGAACCCGGATTATAGTACTGACCGGTGCCGATATAAATGCCTCGCAATGGGTCGATGGCCGGGGAAGACCAAACCGCCACCCCTGCTCCCCATCTGGGATCTGTCAGACTCTGATCTGAGGTGGTGTAGGTTTTCCATGCCAACTCACCGTTCCATTTTTTTAGCGCTCCGATACTGCCGCGCATGGTCAGGTCGTTAACGGTGGTGTTTTCAAAAGAAGACACCCCGAAGATGACATAGGGCCCTACGGTGGCCAAGTCGCCCTGAATCAACGAATCGGGGTGGGCTTCCACCTGGGTAGACCATTCCGTAACACCCGTGTCTCGGTCCAACTTATGGATGATCGATCCGCTGTCTCCCACGAAGAGGTCGTGATCGGTCACTACCGGCGCCGCATGGAACACCGAAAAGAACACCGGATCCGGCTCGGAAAAACTCGTCAGCTGGGTCCAGAGCAAAGTGCCGTCAGTAGCGCTTCTAGCGTGAACGAATCCACCCATATCGGCGATATAAACCACATCGCCAGCGATCACCGCCGTCGATAGGACCGGCACTTGCACACCAGGGGCCGGGGAAAATTCGTGGCGCCACACTTCGGCCACATCCCCGACGGTTTCCACACTGAGAGCGGTTTCGGCGGGATTGTGCCCCGTATGGGCCCAGTCATGCCCCGCCGAAGGCCAATCGGCCGATTGCAGGAGTGGGTTTTCGGTAACCCCGCCTCCAAAATTGAACAGCTCCTTGGGTGTGACGCTGCTTTCAGAAACGGAGTCGCCCTCGAGCCCCTCCACTCCGGCACCGCAACCCATAAAAGCAATGACACCCATTATTGCCAATATGCGTAAGAAACTTGATTGTTTTGTTTTGCTATACATGAGTCTGTCCTCCCTAAATTGATATCGAAACACCCCTTAGTGATCCGCCAGAAATACCAAAATCGGCGACCAAAATTCGCTGTCGGCTCCGTCGCTGAAGGGCGCATCAAAGCGCATCAGGTGGGAAGCCCCCGGAACGGTAAGCAGCGAGGCGTTGCCACCGCCCGTGACGCCATATTCAGCGGTCATTTCGGAAGCACCTCCTACACTACAAACGAAATCGGGCGTGCCCTGGAAGAATAGGGCATCCGCTTTGGCGGGTGCCGCCGCGACAATGGGCTCGGCGAGCACAAACTCACCGGTCACTCCGTCGAAGGTGAAAGGGATTTCGGCAATTTCATTGAAGGCAACGCCTGTCGGAATGGCCTGCGGTGCGGGCCCGAGCAGGCCGATCACCGCCGCTTCCACCACATCGGGATATGCCGCACCGAAAAACAAGGGCAGCAAACCCGGATCAAGGGGCAGATAGGGCGTTACCGCCGCAAAGGCGCGGAAGGCGGGATCAAAGGCCTGGGCCGATGCCGGTCCGTAGCGCGTATAACATGGGGAAGCGAGCACCATGGACCGCAGGTCGCGACGTTGAGCCAGCAACAAAGCAGCAGTCGAACCCGTCCCCGTTTCGCTGTAAACATCCCATTTGCGAATTCCCAGAATGGTGGCCACCGGCCGGGCGACAGACACGACCGCTTGGGCGTTGTCGGCACTGCGCAAGTTCATGCCGTCCTCCGGATGCACCGACTCACCGGTTCCCGGCAGATCCACTGTCAGAGCGCAATAGCCCGATTTGGCCAAAACACGGACTGTGTTGAAACCTTCCCGTCCCGGAAGACTCACTTCGTAATATTCCGCACCGTTGGCTAAAGTACCGGGAACCAAGGCCACCAAGCGACGATCCCGCTTCAAGAGACATTCCGGCGACAACCATAAATTTGCGGCGATGGTCCCTTGAGATGTCGGTAGGTGAAGCGACACGCCCACCAAGCCATCCTCCAAGACGAGGCCGTCAAATAGTCCCGATAGCCCGAAATTTTTCTGAGCAGAGGCTGGATCGTTCTCCGATAAGACAACGGCTTCGGCGGCATGGATCCTACCTTCCAATTCGGAAAGCTCAGCGGGTCCATTGAAATCTGCAGCCGAGCCGCAACCGGCCAGGATCCCCATTAAAATAAACAATAATATTCGTTTCATACGAGCACCTCCCTGGAAATTTAAAATAATCACATTTCGACACTCAGGCATCTCAACATGAGCCACCTGCTATCAAAGAAAAAATAAATTGCGGGTAGGTTGATCGAGCGAAAAAAATATTCACGAAATAATCCAAATTTTTTTCGTAAAATCGACTAACCCGGAATTTTAGTTTGTCATTAAGTTTTGTTATTTTGGGAAGGGGTATGGGTAATGTCTAGTCGGATAAATCCTTACACAAATAGGGTCACCCTATTCTATAAAACCTTTACCATACCCATGAAAAACTTGTCGCCAGGGTTCGCAATCATTGTGAGTCAGGGATTTCCTGACAAAATATCGGAAGGATTGGCAAGATTGCATGGGTTGAGCCCATATTAATCCCATATTTCAGGGTGCTGCTGGATGGCTAGACGAAGCAAGTCGTAGCCGGTTTGCAGGTGCAGCTTTTTGCGAATTCTCAAACAATAGGTTTCGACCGTTTTGACGCCTGCGCCCACTTGATCGGCAATTTGGCGGGGATTGGAGCCTTGGCCCAATAATTTGAACACCTGCAATTCCCGGTCGCTTAGTTTCTGAATCAGGGTCCTCCCTCCCTGGCCTAACGGAACTCCCGGCTCGAATACCATTTCTTCGCGGATTTTTTTGCTCACATAAACACCCCCTTTGAGCAAGGTGTGGGCGGCGCGCAAAATTTCAAACGGGGCATCTTCTTTCACCACGTAGCCGTCGGCCCCTGCCTTAAAGACACGCTCGGCGAAACAAGCCTCCCGTTTCACCGAAAAAACCAGAATTCGCAGGGGTGGGTATTTTTGGCGTAGTTCCTTGATGAGTTCGATGCCAAGGATTCCCTTCAGGATAAGGTCGACGATGACCAAATCGGGTTCGGAAGCTGCGACTAATTGCAGGGCCTCTTCCACGTCTTCGGCCTTTCCGCAAACCTGAAGATCCTCGGTTTCGGATAACAGATCGGCCAAACCCTTAAGCACAACCGGATGGTCATCTACTAATGCGATACGGTATTTCTTTTTCAGTGTTTTAGTATTCATTGGTCCTGCGACCGGAAATAACACTTGAGGACGGTGCCGCCCTTTCGGCTTCTCCCAATTTCGATTTCGGCCCCGAGTATGCCAGCCCGATAGTCGATAAGCCGTAAACCGAGCCCGCCGGCGGCACGGGGATCCCCGGAAATTCCGATTCCATCGTCTGCAACTTCCAAAACATTACTTCCGGGATACCCGATTCTTAACGACACATGGATTCGGTTGGCCCTGCCGTGGCGAACGGCGTTGGTCACAGCTTCTTGCGCGATTCGAAACAGGAGCAATGCCTGTTCGGGAACCGGTGGCACCGCAGCGGGATCCACATTTAAGGTCATTTTGATTCCATGCTCTTGAGAATGGCTTTCCACCAGATTGCGCAGGGAGCCGCAAAATTCCTGCTGGGAAAGCTCCGCTGGAAAAAGCGCTTGAGATAATTTTCGCAAACTACCGAGAACCCGACTGGACTCATTGGCAATTTCCTGCGCCACCAAAAACTCAGGAAGATCGCGCCTTTTCAGCTTATTTTCCATGATCATGGCTTTAAGCGATATTCCCAACACCACCTGCGCCAGGCCATCGTGCAGGTCTTCCCCAATTCGGTTTTGTTCCCACTCGCTAATCTTGGCGATTTCTTCCTTTAAACTTTTTTCCCGAATTATTTGCTCGGTAATATCGACAATAGAGCCCACATAGCCGGTAAATTCTCCACTGGGAGCGAAACGCGGATAACTGATATCCAATAACCAGGCGTATTCTCCAGTATGCTTTTTGGCACGATATTCCTGTTTGATGACCGGATGTTCCATTAAGGCTAGGGCATAATATTGTTGCACCTGCCCTAAGTCTTCAGGATGAATGTAATTTTTCCAATCAGCGACCCATAACTCTTCCAAGGAAATTCCGTAAAATTCCAAACCAGGCTGAGTCGCATTCACAAACTGCATCTGGGGGTTACTCATCCAAATCATCACTTGAGGATTACGCAGAATCTCTTGCCACAACCCTTCGTGATCTTCCGGGGCATTTGCTTGTTTGATAGAGCTGATATTAGACATCAGTTGAAGCTCCTCCCTAGGCGAGCGAGTCTCTCCACAGCAGCCTCTTTGTTACCCGGTATTTTCCAAGCCAAATAAGATGCGTGCGAAGCTTGACGTGCAGAACTCGCCTACTCATCGTCCTACCTCGATAGATTTTATATTTTTATTTTCGTTTCCTACGGGAGATTCGCAAAAAGTTCGTGCCCCAGAACTCCCCCGACCCCCTGCTTTTTTAAGCTAGAATCCTCCCCAGGAATCGGTGAGGTAAATTATGAACTCTCAGTAATTTTTAGCAAGGTAAAAGCCAGGGTTTGCCGAGAATGATTCCGTATTAATGAATATGGATTCACCACCTAAATTGTAGAGAATAGCTGCGATACATTTGCGATCGGCTGAATTACAGGCCCGGGCACGCGCCTATTGAAGGCACTAGGGTTTTCATCTGACCATTGGTGGACCGGACAAATGAACCGTCAGTAGATAAAACACAAATTTTAAGGGTCTCCCAGACCAACGAATCCTTACCCAATATAGGATAGAAGTGTTAATGGCGCCTAGGTCATGCGTTTGTATAGGGTATAACCCAAATCAAGATTGTCCTGCATAAGGTAAACCATGGGAATCATCATCAGCATTCAAGAGATCTCCAAAAATTACGGGGCACAAAATCTATTTCGAGATTTGAGCTTCACCTTGAGCGACGGCGAACGGGTAGGCTTGATCGGCCCCAACGGGGCGGGAAAAAGTACCCTGTTGAGAATTTTATCGGGACAAAGCCAAGCGGATTCGGGCAACCTCGCACCTCGACGGGGTTTGCGGGTGGGCTTCTTAGAACAAGTACCTCAATTCACCGCGGCGGCTACCGTAGAATCAGCAGTCATGGCCTCGAATCCCGACACCCATGACTGGGAATTTCAAGCCACGGTACAAGAATACCTTTCTAAACTCTCCCTCGATGGCTCGCGCGGGGTGTTGCCCCAAACGCCCATCGAACAACTTTCCGGGGGTTGGAAAAAACGGGTGGCCCTAGCCAGAGAATTGGCCAAGCGCCCTGACCTGCTACTCCTCGATGAACCGACCAATCACCTTGATGTCGAAAGTATACTTTGGCTGGAACAATTTTTGGCCCGAGCACCATTCGCAGTTTTGTGCGTCACCCATGACCGCCTTTTTCTGCAGCGAATCAGCAACCGAATCTTTGAAATTGACCGTCGCCTGCCAGACGGTATCCTCTCGGTTTCTGGCACCTACGCCGATTACCTTGAGTCAAAAGAAAATTTGCTCAGGGTCGAAGATCAGCGCCAAGCCGCCATGAAAAATACGCTTCGCAGGGAAACAGAATGGTTGCGCCGGGGCCCCAAGGCTAGAAGTACCAAGCAGCAGGCACGTATTCAAAGAGCTGAGGCCTTGAGTGATGAACTTGGCCAAATTCAAGACCGTACCCGAAACCGAGAAATGGGGCTCAACTTCGCCGCCGAGGAACGCCGTCCAAAAAAGATGATTGCAGCCAAGGGAATTTCTAAATCCATCGACGGCAAACCGCTGTTTACAAAACTCGACCTCACCATCACGCCAAAGACCTGTGTCGGGTTGCTCGGTGAAAATGGCTGTGGCAAATCCACCCTGCTGCGAATTTTATTGGGATTGGAAGCCCCCGATTCGGGTTCGGTCAAACATGCCGACAATCTTAATTTTTCCTTTTTTGAGCAAAACCGCGAATCCTTAAATCCCGAAATCTCTTTACTTAAAACCCTGTGCCCCTCAGGGGATCACGTCCACTACCGAGACCAGCCCATTCACATTAGAAGTTACCTCGATCGATTTTTATTCAATCCCGCTCAAATAGAAATGCCCGTGGGGCGGCTCAGTGGCGGAGAACAAAGTCGCCTCAGACTGGCACAATTGATGTTAAGGCCCGCTAATATTTTGGTATTGGATGAACCTACCAATGATCTCGACATCAGCACCCTCGATCTTTTGCGGGATTGCCTGACGGATTTTCCTGGGGCGGTATTATTAGTCACTCATGATCGATTTTTCTTAAACGAGGTGGCCACACAAATCCTCGCCTTTGGGCCCCAAGGCAGCAACGAAGCCGGCAGTATCACCACGTTCGCCTCCCTAGACCAATGGGAAACTTGGCACCGCCGGTTGGAGCCTGCCGCCAATTCCGAAAATGCTTCGGCGGCGGTTACAGAAAAGTCTAAAGGCAAAAAAAAATTGGGGTACCTAGAACAAAGGGAATTTGACGGCATGGAGGCCAAAATTCAGGAACTCGAAGACCAGGTCTTAGCACTACGCAAAGAGAGTGAAAAGCCAGAGGTGGTTACCGATGCCAAACGATTGTTGGAACTATCAGAATCTATCACTGAGCTTGAAAGCAAAATGAACGGGCACTATGCTCGCTGGGCCGAATTAGAAAAAAAACAGTCGTAAGTTGGGTGGGTCACAGCACTTGATCTAGTCTAAAAATAAAATCTCCAGTCGACCTAGATTGAGTCGACTGGAGATTAAAAAATTATTTTTATTTTTTTAATAAACAATTAATCGTTAACAACCACTACGGGATATTGGTTAATCACCGTGGGATGGTAGGCATAAGGGGTCGGACCACCCAGTTCAATTGACACGGCTCGACCTAGGCGGATGGAATTGGGAAGATTTACATTAAAGACCCAATTCCCCCGATAGGGATAATAATACCCGCGGCGTACCGGGCTGTAGTAGACCTGGTTATTGGGGTAATAAACATAAGAATATTTTTTATGTTTATGATGTTTGTGTTTGTGCTTTTTATACTTTTTATATTTCTTGCCGTGGTAGCCATGGGCCGGTGCCCATTGGGGCGGATCCGCGTAAGCCAGTCCTCCACCCCAGGCAAAGCTAAACGCTATACCTAAAGTAAAAAGCGACATCAGTATTTTGGTTTTTAAGGACTTCATAACTTCTCTCCTGACGGGGTCCAAACCCCAGCCTATATGGGCGGTTTTCTTCCTTAGGATTGGGACCGCCCAGATAAAAGAAAAGTTAAATACAGATAAACGACTGAAACATTTAGTCTTTTAGACTAAAACGCCCACTTTAAGACTACGGGCATCAGACGCGCGGCGAAGGCCACATTATTGCCGTTGAAGATAATATCGAAAGAAATATCCGACCCAATCTTTAGGTGTTGGCCGAGATCGTACTGCCAACCAAAGACAGGCAAGGCGGCATCACCGAAATTTCCACCGTTAAAATTGACGACGCCACCAATTCCGACACCTACGAAGAGATTGATCTTTTCACTGGGAAGATCGAAGTAGTAGCGCCAGCGTGCACCGATATGAAAAGAGTCGGTGTTACCGGCGGTAAAATCCATGCGAACTGATAAGGTATTGTGCTCGGTAAAAAAGAATTCCGGTTCCAGAGAAAAATCAAAGGCGGCACCTAAACCTTCTGTACCGACAAAGACACCAACGCCACCATTCAATTGAAACTGTCGACTTTGGGTCGAGGCTTGGGCAGATGTCACACAGCCCAATACTAATAAAAGTGCGGGGAGGCTGATTTTTAATAGTTTAGTGAATAAATTCATATGAATCTCCGTCTATCTCTTTTAAAATGATGGTTTCCTTTACCCCCAGAGGACCCAATTCAATCGTCTTTCAACGCACCTTAGAAATTTTCCGCCGAGCTGCAGCTAGCATACTCCCGAAAGAATTGTAAAATATTATCCTGGTAAATATACCGAAGCGGTTTTCAGTTAACGGGTACCTTGACCCCAGGTGCCTTTTCCTAGAGAATGAAGATTATAGGGTTAAGAAAATGAAGGCTTTTATTCTTATCGTGATTTTTTTTGGAGTTTTGTTGGTGCCCATTCAATCGGGATTCTGTGTTTATTGCCAAGGGGGGACTCCCTGTTTCTCAAATGCAGACTGTTATGCTGGTTGTAAATGCCTAAGCCCACCCTACCAGCAAGGCGTATGTGTGCCGCAATAGACCCAACTCTTTAATGAAAACCCCCATCTCTACAGCTGTTGAAATCCATGGGCCCAGTGGCTGAGACGCTCCCAACTTTGATAATTTCTGCAGGGTTTTATTTTTAATCACACAAACTGTATTTAAAACTTTTACGATTTTATCAGACATTCCACCTATTTTTGCGGACCTTCGGGTTTCGGCTGGGATAGCAGGCCAAGCAATTCCTTGAGAACTTCAGGCTGCTGCCCATACATTTTTTTAATGATCGCGGCAGCACGCTCTTGCTGCCCATTTTCCGATTCATTCCAGAAAATGAACAGATTGTTACCACAATTTCCCTTCAGGGTGTCTCTCATATTGTCTTCAGCTGAAAGGTATTTGGCTCGAGCTTGAGTAATCACCTGATTATCGTCTTCAATCTTTTCACCCGAATACATATTATTGGCATCGTCGAAAAATAGAGATGTAGAACTTATATAATTATCTATCACCATTTTAATTTGACCACTGCAAGATTCATGAATGGGACCCAATCCCGAAACCATCGACTGATCGAGCAGTTGCCTGGCTGTTTTAAAATATTCCAGAGCCAAGGCATATTTTTCAGAAGCTTTTAAATATCCATTTTTATCTGAAGGCGCGGTTTCTGCTTGTGGAAGCCCTGAAGCACCTGACCCCGATTCGGCAGGCTGGTAATTTGGGTTTTTATAGAGATTATTTCCCTGAAACAAATATTCCTTGGCCTCTGCAATTTTTTCTACAGACTTCAAGACACCTTCGTAGAAAACTACTTCGCCATCGCTGTAAACCTTTTGAGTCTCTTTGAATTGAGGAAGTTCTTCAGGTGTCATGCTCTTAGAGACAAAATAGGTAATTAAGGCACCTCCAATCAGAACCCCCAAGATGAGGACCCAATAAGAAGTTTTTTTTTCGCCCTGCGGTGCTGGCTGGGGTTGATTATTTTCAGGCATGGGGTGGAATTCACTCCTTGAGAAGGCTTTTGAATTATTACGGGACCTAAGTACGGTAAGCTTAAGTGATTGTTTCGTCTATTAAATTTTATTTTATATTAGACAAAATATTAATCGTTCTCATATAAATATAGACAGTAAAAAATTTTTTTGTTTTTATTATAGACAAAAACCATATTTGATCATATTGTCTACCTATACCAAAAGGTCCACACAGGACGAAAACAAAAACCCTTTTTAAAGGAGAACGCATATGAACTGGGACAAAATCGAAGGCGAATGGAAACAACTCAAAGGAAAATTCCAACAGAAATGGGGCAAATTGACCGATGACGACATGGATCGAGTTAAAGGCCACCGTGAAGAATTGGCTGGGGTGCTCCAAACAAAATACGGCAAAGCCAAAGACCAGGTCGAAAAGGAATTGGACGATTTTACCAAAGGCCTAAAAGGTTAAGGGCTTAATTGCCTAAGTCTCTAGGGATCTGAGACTATCTTTCTAACCTAGGAGGTAACATGCTTGGATGGGTTTTAACCTTTGTCGTGCTTGCCATTGTGTTCGGTGTACTAGGCTTCACCGGAGTTGCCGCAGGCTTTGCATCCATTGCCAAAATCTTGTTCTTTGTCTTTTTGGTATTGATCATTATTGCTGCCATTAGTCGTGCCATAAGAGGCAAGTCTCCCTAGGATTGGCAATATCCCTAGTTTGATTCAGATTTTCCTTTTCCCCCATTTTCCTTTCTTTCTATAGTCAGGTAGAATGGGGGAATTTTTATACCATCCACGATCATGACTATTATGAAATATCGTATCAAAGTCATACCCAGGGCTTCTAAAAATGAAGTTCAGGTCTTAGGAAAAAATGAATTGAAGGTGAAACTTACGGCACCACCCGTTGATGGCAAAGCCAACCAGGCCCTGATCGCTCTACTTGCGGACTACTTTCAGGTCAAAAGGACCTCTATTCAATTGATCAGCGGCGAAACAAGTCAGCATAAGTGGGTTAAAGTCATCCAAAATTCTTCCTCAGCCGTATGAAGCTATGAGGACGAGTCTCATGAAAATATTTCGCTATTTCACCGTCGTATTAATTCTAGTGGGAACCCTTGGCACCGCATCTTATTTATGGAGCCAAAATGATAGGGAAGCTGCACCAGTAGCGCCCCCATCGACTCAAGATACCGCCACCCTCGCCGGTGGGTGTTTTTGGTGCATTGAAGCCGCCTTTAAGGAATTGCCAGGGGTGGTATCAGTCACTTCGGGATACGCCGGTGGAGATAAACCCAATCCCAAATACGAAGAAGTGGCATCAGGAAACTCAGGTTATGTGGAGACGGTGAGGATCGTTTTTGATAACAAACGAATCAGCTTCGATGACTTGCTTGAAGTTTATTGGCGGCAAATCAATCCTACCGATGCCGGGGGCCAATTCGTGGATCGTGGTCCCCAATACCAGGCCATCATCTATTACCATGACGCCTCTCAAAGGTCGGTCGCTGAAAAATCCAAAGCAGCCCTGGAAAAAAGCGGACGTTTTCAACAAGCTATCCTCACCCCCATTCAACCCTATAAGAATTTTTACCCTGCCGAAGACTACCACCAAAGCTATTTTCGAAAAAATCCCCTGAGGTATAAGATGTACCACCAGAATTCTGGCCGTGATTCCTTCTTCAAAAAAATCTGGGGCGAATTAAAAAAATTTGGTTCTTAATAAACCCACCTGCTCTAAGAAAAACTCTGCAAGCGAGCGATGCGTTCACCTAGTGGAGGATGGGAGGCAAAGAGACGCTTCCAACCTTTGGGATGACTGGAAATCTTTAAATTTTGAAAGGCAGGTTGGGAACGAGGATCTTCAATCTCATAATTACGTTGCAAGGCTTGTAGGGCTCCGATCATGGAACCCCGCCCCGCCAAGCGAGCTCCACCGGCATCGGCACGGTATTCTCGATAACGACTGAACCATGCCACTACCATGGAGCCAAAAATCATGAAGACAATTTCTAAAACAATCGATACCAAAAAATAAATACCGTAAGAAATGCCTCGGCCACCTCGATCGGAATCTCGCAGGGCAGAGGCGATGGCATAGGCGATGACCCGACTCAAAAACATGACAAAGGCATTCACGACTCCTTGTAATAAGGTCATGGTCACCATGTCACCATTGGCGATGTGGGTGATTTCGTGACCCAGCACCCCTTCTACCTCTTCGGTTTTCATTTTTTGCAATAGGCCGGTAGAGACGGCCACCAAAGATCGTTTCTTGGTCGGTCCGGTGGCGAAGGCGTTTAATTCGGGAGATTGATAGATGCCCACTTGGGGCATGGGGATCTGGGCCCCTCGTGCCAAACGGGAAATGGTATTGACCAAAGATTGCAATTGGGGATCACGGGTCTGAGGGTCAATCACTTGAACCTTCATGGCGAACTTGGCCATGATTCGGGAGAGCCCTAGCGAAATAAACGCCCCACCCATTCCCCAAAGCAGGCAAAAAATCGCCAGGGATTTGTAATCGAGTCCATACTGAGTGAGGTAGGGACGAATGCCAAAGGCACTCATGATCAAAGAAATGGTGATGACCACCAAGATATTGACCCCTAGAAACAAAAAAACGCGTTTGCCCATGGTGAATTCTCCTTTGAACCAATTCCTATTTTCATAGCATAGACCTTGCTTGTGCAAAATGCCCTTTTGGCACCATACACGGCAGAAGTTTCTGCAAGATCAGGTCACGAAACAAGTAAAAAAAAAGGCCCCTTAAGGGGGCCTTTCAAAAGTATTTGCTTTTGCAACGCTTAGGGAGTCGCAGTCTCTGGCTCTGCATGGTCTTCACCATGGTCCATGGCATGAGGCAATTCATCGCCACTACCTTCCATAGGTGCGCCGTCCTCAGTATCTGGACCCGGGGGTGCCATGGCACCGCCTGCAGCTTTCTGGGTAAGCTCATCTACCGTACTTTGATCAACTTCAATGGCCAAGGCCACCCGTTCTCCGTTGGAAGAGACCTTCAGGTTGCTTAGCACCTCACCCAATTTGGGTTCTTTTTGTGCCAAGGAAGCACCAAAAAGGGTCTTATAGGAGTTGGCCATGTTCTCCATTTGTTTGGCATCTTCGGCTGTACCTGCGATGACACCCAGATCTAAAGTCAACTTTTCTGACATATCCATGGCTAGATCGATGGCCTTGATATTCGAAAGGGCTCCCATGGGATTACCCGGGCCACCACTGCCACCGGGGATCGCACCTTCAGGTACGATGGCTACCGCCCACAGCATTTTTGAACTGTCGACACCTTTTAACAGACCCATCAAATTAGTATTGCTTTCAATGGAAGATCCTTTTTTCTTACTCAGATCAATGACCTGCTTTACCGTAGGTTTCTTTCCAACAACGGCGACGTCTTCAACAAAGGCCATGCCAACATCTGGATCTTTGGGGCCAGAATAAATCTTCACGCCCTCGTATTCTTCATTACTAACATCACCGCCGTCTTTTTTTGCCTGTTCGGTCATTTGAGCAAGAAGTTTAGCGGGATCGAGCTTGCCTTCCACAATGGCAACGGCGCCTTCCGGCTCTTGCCCCATGCCCTTAACCGACAATGCAATAGTGATCCCTTCGATACTATCGACAAAGGGGGCCATCTCAGGCGGAATCTTATCTTTAATTTTTGCTCCCAGGGAAGACGCTTGAAGTTTTTTCAGATTGATCCCCACCAGGATATTATTGCCTGCCGGAATCAAGGCTAATGTGGAAGATTTTGCCGAAGGGGCTCCCCCTTCTTTACCGCAGCCTTTGCCACAGCCGGCCAAAAGGAAAGTGACGGCCAGTGCCATCCCTACCATTCGAAATGTATGGGTTGGGAATTTTCTAAGCATATCTATTGCCTCCAAAGGGTTAAGCCCCAGGCCCCGGATTTTGCGTTAAGACAAATCTCAGGGCTTTTTTTAACTGTCGCCTCGCCCCTTTGGCTAAGCGGTCCAGTTGGGGTAGATCAATCAAAAGTTTGGGGTTGCGGAAGGTCTCCTTAAGCAGCTTCCAAGGTCGAAGGCCACTCTGTTCATCCATAAAGGCCTCCGTATCCACCAGATTCTCCTCCAAGGGGTCTACGACAAAACGCAGGATGAGCGAAGCAATATTTTTTTGCTCTTTCAGGGCATTAAGTACGGAAAAACTCTCCATATCTACCCCTACAGCGCCAAATTGGCGGAAGAGTCCCTGTTTTCCCTCCAAGTCTAAAACCGGTTTTGCGACTTCCACCAGGGGTCCTAAATGAAGGTCGAGGCCTTGGTCGCGAAGCCCGGACTGCAAGGTATCCTCACCATTAATATGGGGTTCGATGGGGTCAAGACCGGATTTCTGGGAAATTAGTTTGGTGGCCCAAATGGCGCTTCCGGTTTTGAGCCCAGGTACCAAGCCACCACAATATCCCGTGATCACCACGTGAGTGACCGGGTGGTGCGCTAATAGAAATTCGACCGCACGCCTGGCGTTTTTGGGTCCCATCCCCGTTTGTAGCAACAATAGGGGTTTATCTTGGTACCGACCTTCGTAGAGTTTACTGGCGTGATAACGAGTTTCTGCCTGGATCTTTAAATCAGGCAACAGGGCCTTGGCTTCATGGGGCAGGGCCAATACTACGGCCCAGAGGGGATCTATAGGCATTCGGCGGTTTGGGTGGTCTCACAGGTGCCTTCACCCGTAAAAATCACCGTGGCTTGTCCCTGTTTTTGGGAATCTTCTTTGCTAGTAGCAATGATGGTGATTTGCGGCGCTGGCGGAGGAGTCGTATTGGGAGCCGTATAGAGGCCGCCTTGGGTAATGCTACCATTCACGTCGCCATCCAAAATCGACCAAGTTACCGAACTATTTTCAAAACCGGGTTGTTTCACCCCGTTGATGAAAATGCAGGCATTAAACTGTTGTTGTTGTCCCGGTGAATAATCTTGAACACATAGCGGGTTCAGTTCCACAGCGATCAGCGGAACATCGTCACCAGCACAGGATGGTCCAAAGGTGAAGGGAAGCAGGGCAATTAAAAATAAAAAACCTATGACGCGGGCTTGCAAGGGCGCCTCCTTATAAAAAACTCGTTCGGCGGTGGATCCTAATGATGGGGACCTAGACTGTCAATGAAAAGCTGTCCTGGCCTTGGAATTGACAATGCTGAGACCTTGACGCTAGGAATGCACCCCATGCCAAGGGCCCATTCGAAACGACAATTCGCAAAGGCGCGTCAATTCATGCCTGGCGGGGTCAATAGCCCCGTAAGAGCTTTTGGCTCAGTAGGAGGCGATCCCATATTCATGGCCCGCGGTCGCGGTGCTTATTTAGAAGACATCGATTCCAACCAATATATCGATTATGTGGGTTCATGGGGACCGATGATCCTCGGACATGCCAACCCACATGTGGTTACTCCCTTAAAAGATGCCGTAGAGAAATCCAGTAGCTTCGGTGCCCCTACCGTAGCCGAAGTCGACATGGCCGAATTAGTTTTGTCCCGCATGCCCAGTATGCAACAAATCAGATTGGTCAATAGTGGTACCGAAGCCGTGATGGCCGCACTCCGCGTCGCACGGGGATTCACGAAACGAAATAAGATCTTAAAATTCGCAGGCTGCTACCATGGCCACTCCGACGCCCTCTTGGTGAAAGCAGGGTCCGGCGCACTAACCCACGGTGCTCCCGATAGTCTCGGGGTTCCCGCCGCCTTCACACAACATACCCTTATCGCACCCTACAATGATTTAGCAGCGACGGAGCGCCTCGTTCGAAAACATCGCAAAGACCTTGCAGCCATCATTGTGGAACCCATTGCCGGAAACATGGGGGTGGTTTTACCGAGACCTGGATTTTTACGGGGATTAAAAAAACTTTGTCGGGTAAACGGGGCACTGCTGATATTTGACGAGGTCATGACGGGGTTTAGGGTACACTCCAGCGGTGCTCAAGGCCTGTATGGTGTCAAACCTGACTTGACCACATTGGGAAAGATTATCGGTGGAGGCCTTCCAGTGGGCGCCTTTGGTGGCCCAAAAAAAATCATGCAATGTCTAAGTCCAGTCGGAGGAGTGTATCAGGCAGGGACCCTCTCGGGAAATCCCTTGGCCATGGCAGCAGGCCTAGCCACCTTGAAGAAGTTAGGGACCAAGAGTTTTTATGTGAAATTGAATCAAAAAACCTCCAGATTGGCCCTGGGACTTACTGAGGCCGCACGAAAGGCGGGAATACCTGTGCAAATCCCCCATGTCTGCGGTATGCTTTCCCTCTTTTTTTCCGATCAGGTGGTAACGGGGTTGGGCGACGTAATGAAGACCCGTAAAAATTTATATAAGGCTTTCTTTCATGAAATGTTGGCGCGAGGTATATACTTACCGCCTTCTCCATTTGAGGCCTGGTTCGTCTCGATCGTTCACGGAGAAAATGAAATCGCCAAAACGGTGCGAGCAGCGAAGGATAGTTTTCAAAACATCAAAGATCAATTTTAAGATTTAGGGATTCCCATGAGCAAATTAGGCTTAGTGCTTTCTGCGGGGGGAGCAAGAGGGGCTTACGAAGCGGGGGTGATTCATTACATGCGCACCGCTCTGCCCAAGGCCTATGCCCATCAAAATTTTGATATCTATTCAGGAACCAGCGTAGGCGCCATCAACACCGTGGGATTGGCGGCCATGGCCCATGACCCCGTGCAGCAAGGGGAACGATTGAAATCCATGTGGTTCCAGCTGCGGCAAGAAGATATTTATCGTCGCGACATGACGGCCACCACTCATTTTTTGGGATCCACGGTCGGTGGCTTTCTTAGAAATTTTCTCACTTTTAATCCCTTTCACATCCCCAAACGGGGGCCTCATTTTGAATCCTTTCTCGACACTTCCCCCTTGAAAAAGTTTTTGGCGAAAAACATCCCTTGGGCCCAGATGGAAAAAAACATCAAAAAAGGCACCATCGATGCCGTGGCCATCAACGTCACCAACCTAACCAACGGCCGCAATGAATTATTTTTGAGCAAAAGGAAGGGACTCCCCTACCGGGGAAACTATATTTGCCACCTTCAATCCATCAAAGTGGAACACATCATGGCCTCTGCAGCGATTCCCATTATCTTTCCCCCGGAAAAAATCGGACGCAGTTATTACGCCGACGGCGGTCTCAGATTGTTTACCCCCATGTCACCAGCCATTCAATTGGGCGCCGACCGACTGGTGGTCATCGGCCTGAGAAAACGCCACGCCCCCAACTCTCCATATTTGGGGAGAAGCCGAAACGACACTTCCACCCCCACCATTCCGGAACAGTTGGGACGAGTGTTGAACGGACTATTTTTAGACCGTATTGAATTCGACATGGAACAATTGGATCGCATCAATACCATTGTCGAAACCAGTGAGAAAATTTACGGAAAAGACTACTTAACCCGCCTCAATAAAAAAATGAAAAAGAACGGTTCCCAATTGGATATTGCCCAACGGGGGCTGCGCAAAATCAAAGCCGTTGAAATTCAACCTTCGGAATTTATCAATAAAATCTTTTTAGAATGGTTCAATCGGGACGAAAAGGTTTTTAAATTTTCGGCCTTGGAAAAAATGTTGGTTCGGGTCCTAGATATCGACCCCACCACTGGTAGCGACCTTTTAAGCTACCTCATTTTTGCCCCTCGTTACATTCGAGATTTATTTGAACTTGGCTACCAAGACGCACAAAAACAACGCAAAGAACTGATCGACGTCTTGTCCCATTGACAGGTGCTCCCATAGCTCCTAAGGATTCCCCGATGACGCCAAATCTACCAAAAACCATGCGGTCATTAAGGTGGTATGCTCCCGAGAAAATTCGTCTCGACGAGGTTCCCCTGCCTATCCCGGCGGCGGGTGAGGTGCTGGTCAAGATTGGCGCTGCCACCACCTGTGGCACCGATTTTAAAACCTTTCGCCGTGGGCATCCTCGCCTCATTAAGAGCGTCCCTGCGCCTTTCGGTCATGAAATGGCCGGCACAATTGCCGCCGTCGGAGAAAACGTAGAAAAATTCCAGGTGGGCCAACGGGTGGTCGTGGGAAACTCCGCGCCCTGTCAAAAATGTTTTTACTGTCAAAAAAACGATTTCAGCCTCTGTGAAAATTTATTATTTTTAAACGGGGCCTACGCAGATTTTATTTTGGTACCAGAGCCCATCGTAGAAGTGAACCTGCACAAGATTCCCGACAACCTTTCCTTTGCCACTGCCGCATTGAGCGAACCCTTGGCCTGCGTGCTTCACGCCTTCGAGCGGGTGAGTCCGCAACCGGGTGAATCGGTTTTACTGATTGGCGCCGGCCCCATGGGGGTATTATTCGTTCAACTCGCCAAAATATTCGGCACCCCCTTGGTCGCATTGGCCCGCGACAAGAAAAAATTATTGAATCTAAAACAGCTTGGGGCCACTGAGGTGGTGAGTTTGACTGAAGATCCCGACCCAAAGGCCATGACGAAATCTCTATTGAATGAAGGTAGGGGTGCCGACATCGTGATTGAAGCCGTGGGATTACCCGAAACTTGGGAACTGGCCGTCGATTTGGTCAGACC
>JAJFLL010000229.1 GCA_021772695.1 Deltaproteobacteria bacterium | reverse complement strand
CCCTTTAACCTCGACCGATGCGTATGCCAGCCGAATCAATCATTTTCTCTATGACAGCTTGATCGAGAGAGATAATGAGACCCTGGAATGGAAACCAAAAATGGCCAAGTCTTGGGAGGTTAGCGAAGACAAACTAACGTTCACCTTTCATTTGCGTGACGACATCAAGTGGCATGACGGCAAACCCATAACCGCCGACGATGTGCTGTATTCCTTTCAACAAATCATGAATGATAAGGTCGATGCCCCGCACCTTCGAGTTTATTATAAAGACATTTCAAACTTGGAAAAGTTAGACGATTATACGGTTCGTTTCACCTATGCCCTTCCCTATTTCAAAGCCTTGGAATTCGTCGGGGGGATTCCTATTATTCCCAAACATATTTTTGATCAAGCCGGCGACTTCAACAGCCATCCCGCCTCCCGAAAACCCGTTGGGAATGGTCCCTACAAGTTTGTCGAATGGAAAACCGGCAAACACCTTCTGCTGGAACGAGATCCGAACTATTGGGATCAAGAAAATTTGCCCCATATCAAGAGTATTAGGTTCAAGATCATCCCCGATGATACCGTTGCCTTGCAGGTGCTAAAAAAAGGCCAGCTCGACATTACCTCCTTGCGGCCCATTCAGTGGGTTCGGCAAACAGATTCTGAAAAATTCAACGAGGACTTTGTCAAACATAAGTATTTTACGCCAGGCTACCGTTACATCGGTTGGAATTTAAGACGACCCTATTTCTCAGACAAAAAGGTGCGGAAGGCCCTGGCCCACTTGATCAATCGTGAGGCCATCGTCGATAAACTCGAATACGGTCTCGGCAAAATTACTACGGGACCATTCTGGGTCTTTGGCTATGAGAATAATCCCAATATCAAACCTATTTCTTACGATCCCCAAGCGGCCAAAAAATTATTATCGGAAGCCGGATGGATCGATAAAAATGGGGACGGCATTCGTGAGAAGGACGGGCAAAAATTTTCCTTCACCTTTCTAATTCCTGCTGGCGCCGATTTTTACACCCGCCTGGCCACCATTATGAAAAAGGATTTTGAAGATGCGGGCATTGATATGGAAATTCGCACCATGGAGTGGGCCGCCTTTGTGCAACACCTCAATGCCCGAAAATTTGATGCCGTATCGCTCGCTTGGTCCTTCGGTTTCGATGAGGACCCTTACCAGGTATGGCACTCCTCCCAAGCCGAAAAGGGATCAAATTTTGTGGGTTTTACCAATGGAGAGGCCGACCAAATTATGGAACAAGCCAGACAAGTCTTTGATAAGGGGGATCGGGCCGAATTATACCATCGCTTTCATGAAATCATTCATGATGAGCAGCCTTATGCCTTCCTCTATTCGGGTCCCGCCCTGGTGGCACGGGACAAACGCTTTAAAAATGTAAAGGTATACAAAGGTGGACTTGATGTTCTAGAATGGCAGATTTCTAAGGGAGAATGAGCTATTACCTTTTCAAACGTCTGCTAGCGATTATCCCCACCCTTTTGGGTATTACCGTCATTACCTTTTTCATGATCAAGCTCGCACCGGGGAACCCCGTGAGCCTGAAGATGCAGGCCGCACAAGGCCTGAAATCCGAAGCCCTTTCAGCATCTGTAGCCGACGAAACCCTAAAACTCTATGGTCTCAAAGTCGAATTGCCCACCTATTACGAGGCATGGATTCACCGGACCACGGCTTTTCTATACGGCGATGACCCCAAAGTAGACCCCAAATTTTCCCGGCGGGCCCTGGAATTCCTGGGACAAAATTTTATTCAGTACAAAATTTGGCTAACCGAAATGTTTCAACTCAATTTCGGCACTTCTTTTAAGGACCATCGGCCCGTATGGGACAAAATAAAAGAAGCCCTTCCCATCACCTTGGCCCTGAATTTAATCGAAATCCTAATTGTATATTTTATCTCGATTCCCTTGGGAGTTTTTTCGGCGGTACGGAGCGACTCTTTCTCTGACAAAACCATTATGCTGCTGTTATTTGTTTTATACTCTCTACCAAGTTTTTGGGTGGCCACCTTATTGTTGATGTATTTTGCGGGAGGGGATCACTTGAATTGGTTTCCCATTGTGGGCCTGCTCAGTGACGGAGCGGAGAATTTTCCTTTTTGGAAAAAGCTGGGCAATATTGCCTGGCATTTGGTGCTGCCGGTTACGGCAATGGTTTATGGTAGTTTCGCCTTTTTAACCCGATTTTCCCGCACGAATATTTTAGAAACCTTGCATCAAGATTATGTGCGTACCGCCCTAGCCAAAGGGCTTACTTTCAAACGAGCCGTTTGGCACCATGCCTTTCGCAATTCCTTAATTCCTTTGGTGACCCTGATGGGCACCCTGCTGCCCGCATTGTTGGGAGGGTCTATCATCATCGAACAAATATTCGCCATTCCAGGTATGGGACGACTGGCTTTTGAATCGGTACTGGCGCGGGACTACCCGACGATCATGGCCATCGCCGCCATTTCAGCGTTTTTGACCCTAATTAGTTTGTTAATCAGTGATTTAGCCTATGTCTGGGTCGACCCAAGGGTAAGTTTTAAGGCTCGTGAAGTTCGCTAGACTGAAACAACCAGGCAAAATTATTTCATTCGAGGATCCGTGGCACTCATTTTAGAAAATCATCAGGCGAAAAAGCTTAAGCCCCCCCAGGAAAAATCCTCCTACTGGGCCATCGTGCGACGGCAATTTTCCCGCAGTTGGTTAAATCGCATCGGCCTCATCATCATCCTGGCCATGGGCTTCGTCGCCCTAGTGGCACCTCTACTGGCCAATAGCCAACCGCTTTATGTTCGATATGAGGGTAAAGTCTATTTCCCTATCTTACAAAAAATCTGGCCCTTGACTCACTTGAACTTGTATCCGGAAATCAGAGAATGGAATTTTGATAAATTAGAAAAAAAGGGCGCCGATGTTCGGTATACCCTGGTCCCTTATTCCCCGAACGATTACGACCTCGAATCGATTCTCTTACCCCCCGATGAATACCATCTTTTAGGCACCGACGAGCAAGGCCGCGATGTCCTCTCGAGAATGATTTACGGTAGCCGCATCTCCCTCTCTGTCGGCTTTGTGGCCGTTGGTATCTATACGCTCATCGGAATTATTATTGGGGCCTTGGCCGGTTTTTTTGGGGGCCGTCTCGATATGCTCCTGTCTCGATTGATCGAGGTCGTCATTTGCTTCCCTACCTTTTTTCTCATCTTGACTATCTTGGCCATTTTCGGCCCCTCCATCTATAACATCATGATCATCATTGGACTGACCGGGTGGACCGGCATTGCCCGCTTGTCTAGGGGAGAATTTTTGAAACTGCGCGATCAAGACTTCGTCACGGCCTGCCGATCCCAGGGCATGAAGACCCGACGCATTATTTTTCGGCATATTCTTCCCAATGCTTTGGCACCTGTTTTGGTTTCGGCCACCTTCGGCATTGCGGCAGCCATCTTAGTGGAATCTTCCTTAAGTTTTCTGGGCTTTGGCGTTCAACCCCCAACCCCCAGTTGGGGAGACTTGCTTTCTCAGTCGCGGGCCTTTATGGATATTGCCTGGTGGCTAACCATTTTTCCCGGAGCCGCGATTTTTTTGACCATCACATCCTTTAATTTGGTTGGTGAGGGCCTGCGAGATGCCATCGACCCCAAATTACGAAGGTAGGCACCCTAGAACATGGGCGTTATTTTAAAAGTTAAGGATCTTCGCGTTACCTTTCCCTTAGACGGGGAAGAAGTGGCCGCCGTAGATGGCATCAGTTTTTCCTTAAACCAGGGAAAGGTATTGGGCATCGTGGGTGAGTCCGGTTGTGGCAAGACCTTAACAGCTCTGTCTTTGCTCCAACTCATCGATGATCCTGGACGCATCGCCTCGGGCCAGGCCCTTTATTACGGAGACGTCCCTGAATCTCTATCGCCGCCACCGAGCCCAGAAAAAAAACCGTCCTCTGATGAAACCGATGTTGAAAAGACTCCGCTGCCACCAGATGCAGCATCTTCAGATGAAGAAGAATTGACTCCCATTTATGGTCCCCCCAAAATTTCGCCCAGTGACCACACGGCTTCTTTGATTACCTGGGAGCAGGAACCGGTAGGTGGTATTGATTTATATAAGCTAAACCAAGATGAGATCCGTAAGATCAGAGGCAATAAGATCGCCATGATCTTTCAAGAGCCCATGACTTCACTGAATCCGGTTTTCACGGTGGGCGATCAAATTATGGAATCCATACGCACCCACCGAGATTTTTCCAAGAGCGATGCCCGTGATCTTGCCATCGACATGCTGCGAAAGGTTCGCATTCCCGACGCCCACCAACGCATCCGCGATTATCCCCACCAAATGAGCGGCGGCATGCGCCAACGGGTCATGATTGCTATGGCCTTAGCCTGCCAGCCTGATATTTTAATTGCCGATGAACCGACAACGGCTTTAGACGTAACCATCCAAGCACAAATCCTAGACTTGATTCAGGAACTCATCGATGAGTTTCACATGTCGGTTCTATTGATCACCCATGACCTCGGTGTGGTAGCGCAGGTATGCGACGATGTCTTGGTCATGTACGCCGGTCTCGAAGCAGAACAGGCGCCGGTAGACCGAATCTTTAATAGACCCAAACACCCTTATACCATCGGTCTGTTGAATTCGATCCCTCAACTGTTTGAACCGATGGGCGGAAAGCTTGCCACCATCGGTGGCCTCGTTCCCTCCTTGGGCGAAATGCCCGAAGGCTGCCGCTTCGCCGGGCGTTGTCCTCGAATGGTGGGGGCATGCCAACGAAAGATTCCCAGTATGAAATACGTGGGTGAAGGACAATACCTGCGCTGTCTGAATTATTGAGATTTGAAACTATGTTGCTCAAGGTAGAAAATATTGTAAAACACTTCCCCTTGCCGAGGGGTTGGTGGTGGCAGAAAAAGAGTAAGGTGCAAGCCGTCAATGATGTCTCATTCTCATTAGAAGGCGGAAAGACCTTAGGCTTGGTGGGAGAATCCGGGTGCGGCAAGACCACATTGGCTCGACTTCTAATGCGGCTCATCGCCCCGGATTCCGGAAAAATCTACCTAGAGGGCGAAGAGCTGACCTCTCTTAAAGAAAGCAAACTTCGCCCTTTGAGAAAAAAATTTCAGATGATCTTTCAAGACCCCTACTCGTCATTGAATCCAAGAATGACCGTAGGGCAGATCCTGACCGAACCCCTCAAGGTCCACGGCATGGGAAAAAAAGCCGGGTATCTCAATAGGGTTCAAGAGATGATCGATAAGGTGGGATTGTCGCGCAATGCCTATGGCCGCTACCCCCACGAATTTTCCGGAGGCCAACGCCAACGGGTGGGCATCGCCCGTTCCCTCATGCTCTACCCCAAGCTGGTCATCGCCGATGAGCCGGTAAGCGCCCTCGATGTGAGTATTCAGGCCCAAATCATTAACCTGATGATGGACCTGCAGAAAGACATGGACCTGACCTACCTTTTTATTGCCCATGACCTGAAGGTAGTCCGCCATATTTCCCAGAGGATCTTGGTCATGTACTTAGGCCATATCGTTGAAGAAATCGACTCGGAGCACCTGGAATCCGCCCGACACCCCTATACCCACGCCCTGCTTTCGGCGGTTCCCGTGCCCAGCCCCCAAGTGGCCCGAAAAAAGATCGTCTTGACCGGAGACGTGCCGTCCCCCATCAATCCCCCCAGCGGCTGCTCCTTTCGCACCCGTTGTCCCTACGCCCAAGAAATCTGTGCGGAAAAAGACCCATTCTTGGATTCCCTCCATGATGACCACCGAGTGGCCTGTCTTCTGGTGAAGGAAGTTCCACCCTTTTCCGACCTTGAAAAAAATTCGGAGACCCGCTAGTCCCAATCCAAGGGGCCGGCATGCCTGTAAACAGGCTTTTCGCCCCAATATGGCTGTATCTATCGATTGACTCGTAGAGGTATAAGAATGATGAAGAAAATTTCGCGCTTTGGATTGCCCTTGATGATGCTCACCTTATTACTGGCCTGCTCGGCCCGCGAGAGTGGTAAAGGTGCCGGCTCATCGCAGCGACTAGAACTTCATAAACACGGCATCATCTTAGACGCCCGCTATGACCCTCGTCTCGACAACTTGATTCCCGGCTATAAAATGATAACGGTGGCGGTCACCAATAACAGCATCGATATCTTGCGACTCAATCCCTTAAAAGACAAATGGGAGATCACCGATGCCATGGGACGCAAGCGCAAGGCCATCAATTCCATTCGCATCAAAGACCCCTCGCTCTTTGGCCGCCTTCCTCAAAAGGTGCAACAACTCATCGATTATCCGGTAGGGATTTCAGTAGGGTATTCCGAGACCATCGACCTGTTTTTTCCTAACAATCACGACCTCAACGCCTTCCGCTCCATCGGGTATTATAATTCCGAGTTGGGAACGGACTTTAATATGATGTCGAACTTAGAATCACCCACCCATGTGCCGGCCAACCAGAGCGCCGCCGGACCGGCTCCGGAAACCGACCCTAGGTTTCGAAAATAGAAGAAAAGAATTCCAATCGCTGGCCACCATAAAAAAACCCCGGGATCCCTAAGGACCACCGGGGTTAAACTTTTTTTACAGCGGAACTATTCCTGTTTCTTACTTTCCTTTTTGACCGCCGCTTCCAAGATATTGGTTTTACAACCGTCAGAGAGTTGGGCCACGTGCTTCTTGAGACATTCCTTGATCTCAGTCTTTTCATGGAGGTCGTAGGGGATGTCGGGACAAAATTTTGCAGCGTCTGACTTACAAGCCCCACGGGTGAAGGCCATTAGCGACCCGCTGCTCGAAAGAGTAAGGAATAAAGCGGCTAGAATAATGACAGTTTTTTTCATGGAATACCTCTTGTTTTCAGAAATAAAGGCCAATTGGCTAGATGATTAAGTGCATACTACCGGGAATCCACAGGGTGGGTCAAAGATTGTTTTTTTGGTATTCGCACTAGAAAAGGGCCATGCCCCATAAGGATTGGTCCTTCCCTTGGTCCGACCGTGACGCCCTTCCGGTTTTTTCCATAAAAAAACCCCGGTTTCCCTGAGGACAACCGGGGTTGAAACTTGAATCGGTGCTCCGAGCCTATTCGCCGGCTTCGGGGGTCTGCACCTCCACCTGCGTGTAACTGGTGGGATGGGCGATGATCATGGAGTTACCTCGAAGCGCGGCCAGTCGGGGTTCGGCTGGAATGCTGTGGGTTTGTCCCACCTTAGGCAATCCTGAAATATCGTCGATTTCAGCCAGGTTGACACTGCGCACGTTACCCGTATCGCTCACGGCAACCAATTGGGTTCCCGAAGTATCGACCACCACCGAGGTGATATTGGCTTCGCCGGAGAAAACTCCCACGTAGCTGGTGGATCCGTCATCTAGGTTCACCATGGCCAAGCGTCCAGTACCGTCACCGGCACCCACCAAGGCATGGGGCGCACCATTGAAGTCCACGATGGGAAGTTCGTTGGAGGAACCCGCCCAGAAATTTAGTCCGGCGGAATCGGAGAGAGTGATCTCTTGGCTTTCGGCAGGATTTTCTGGATTGATTAATAAAATTCGACTGGGATTATCGCCACCGCCGATGCCGCGAATCAACACAGCCAGACGTCCGTCGGGTGTAGTGGTGATGGCCGCAGGGGCGTATTGTCCGAACAGCGGTAAGGCATGGCCGGGAGCCGCTTCACCATCTACGGTCATTTCTACGGCACCCAAGGGTTGCGGGGTCAAGGAACCGCCGTCACCAATGGTATAGGCATGAATCGTTGCTGGAGCGTAATCGAGGACCTCAAGCCCTTCGAGGGCAGCCTGTTGATTGAGGGCCATATTGGCGTTCAAGACATACAGGGTGTCACCCACGATGGTCATGGATACGGGCGTATTGGGTTGGATGCTGCTGACCACGGCTTGGTTTTCCGGTGCGGAAACGTTGGCCAAGGGAAAAGGGAAGTCAAAGCCCAAGGCATCGAATTCAACCACGCTATTGCTGTCGGGAACTCCACCGGTCTGCGACAGGGCCAACAGGCCAGAGTTCTTAAAAATATTGGGATTGCTTTCATAGTCGGCTTGGTTGCCCGAAGGCGCTAAACCGGCCACGATCAGGGAAGTACCCTCTTGGGAAGCACCGCTGCTCAAACGCACGGGGCGGGCCGCATCATCGGCAATCACAGTGGGGACGGTCAAGAAGGGTACGGATCCGGTGCTTTCACCAGGATTGACAACTTCAATTCGTCCAGGACCGGCACCGCCATCGACGGCGGGGTCGTCACCACAAACCATTAAAATCGAGGAATCCACGTGGCTGAGTAACAAGTCAGCGGGATTCAAACATTCACCCGAGGCATGATCGCCGTTGATGGCACCCACGGCATCTTGATCACCTTCGACGGGATCGGGATCTTCCGTAGGAGGATCCATGGGTTCTTCATCGGTGGGAGGTAACTCGTTGGTTTCAGAAGCACATCCGGTTAAGGAAAACATAGTTCCGACGCCTAAGCCCAAAACACTGGAAGCGAAAGGATTGGACTGCGTCGCCACTCGGGAACTGCCCGAGGCACCGGCAGCCAATTGCGAAGGATCGATCACCACATTGCGGGTCAACAAATGCTGTTGCAAGCTGGCTCGGTAGCGCTGACCCAAATCAATGGAGGGTCGACGGGCTAAGATCCTTGACTCGGAAGCCACACACATAAGAGCTTCAGGCTCGGGAGTGATAGGAGCGGCCTCGCAGACACCGGCATCGTGATTGTAAAAGGGTTGGGTTTGACGGGAAGTTACTGAACTCATAAAGGATTACCTCCACCTGGGTTGAGGAAAGCAAAAAATTCTAAATTAAAATCGAAGTTTTTCCCTGTAAAATGTCCTACAGACCCTTGAGGGAAAAATTCCTATTGGCGACGTTTCCATATCGGGCCCCATTTGGGAAAGTTGCTAAGGGGAATGGAAATTGAAATCGCGGGGAAGAGGACTGCAAAAGGTACAGAAGGGGACTTTTCATTAACTCCTTGAGATTATTATACTAATGCCCCAAAACCGGACAATGCTTCCCATTCCGGGAAAAACTCCCCTAAAATGAGGGGGTAAGGATAAAAAAACACTCAACTTTTAGGGGACTTGCACCCGATAACCCTAGTTACCGGGGCATGCTATATTAATGACAGCTGGAGTTTTTGCATGAGCGGTATTCGCGATCGACCCACCCGACCAACGCCCCCGGTCCCAAGTTCCACCGATCCACGAACGGAAATCCCCCAAGCTTCCGAAGGTGCAGAGGCCTCAGCGGCTAGGACAACACCCGCCTCCCCATCTATTCCCTCACCTGAAGTACGGGAGGTCTTGGCCCATTTGGAAGACCGGACCGACCGTGACCGTAGCTCCGGCGCCACTCAGGGACCCAGAGACCGGCTCCGTACTTGTGTCGAACAACTTCGCGTAGCTTCCAGAGGCGACACCACGGCCAACACCGAATTTATTCAGAGCCAGCTGCTTCCTGCCATTCAAGATATCCAGACTCATTTACGCACCCGTCCCGGTGAACTGCGTGCGGATTTGGTCATGATGCAACGAGCCTACCGGCTGGCATTTGCAAGTCTACCCGCTCCCCTGGAAACCCCACTTACCCAACAACTCAATTCGGGTTTGGGCCAAGTAGAAACCGACATGAGAACCTTGCGTGACCAACTCGCTCGCACCTTGCCCGACCAGAGTTCTGACACCTCAGTTACTCGACAACAAGTGGAGCATGCCCGCACCGTCGCCTCACTCAGTGAATCTATGGGCGACATCGAATCCCTGCACGAAGATACGGTGCGCTGGAATCAATTATTAGATCGTTTGCCCGACGATGATATTTCACCACAAGACCGATTGGAACAATACTCCGCCATCGTTCGCCGTTACTCGGTGGTGCGAACTCACCTGATGGCGACGACGGAATCGGGGACCGATGCGGCAAGCACCGAAAGCCTGGAATTATTGAGAACCCAAATGGAGGGAGCCCGAGATCCATTGCTCGCCGGCTTTTCCGACCGCCTCCGACAATTCGACAGTATTCGTCAGGGCCAAGATGCTGAAGCCAGAGAGATGCTTCCTGAATTAGAAACCATGGCCACCCGAATTTCAGAGGCCCTGCCCAATGATCCGACACGATTGCAAGCTACCCTCAGGATGCTCAGACAATATTATGGTTCGGTCATGGAATTCCATGAAGCCCACGTGCCCACTCGAAGTGTTTGGGACTCCACCGCGGCCGATGCCCATGTGGCCCAACGAGAAAGTTACCAAGCGGGCTTGGCCGGTGTGAACCGGGCCACCCAAACCCTCAGGGATTTTCTTCGTGGAACCCTCGCCGTTCCAGAAGGCGGGCAACCGACGCCTCTGCAATTGGCTAATGCACGCCTCGTCACCGAGCTGAGCCAAGACTTAGGACACTTTGCCGGTTCGCGTATGGACCTGGAAGTTTGGGAGTCCCTTCTGAGCCAGGTGCCTGCAGGACAAATGGATGCCGGCACCCGCACCGAGCACTACCTACAGATTTTCGCCGGTTGGATGGAAATTCGCGCTCGAGTCGATGGCACGATTTCCCCCGAAGTCGATTCGGTCCCCATCACCCTAAGTGAAGAGGAAATCCATCAAAGCATGATGGCCGTCGCCGAGCGGTTTCGGGAAAACTGCGGCGGTGCTTTTCCGGCGGAGGCGGCCCCATATTTAGAATCTTTCTGCAACCAACTGATCGATACCAATGACCGACGCTTGATACTTCGATTGAGTACAGAGGCCTTGAGCACTTGGCTGGGTGAGATGCAAGAGGCCCATGGGGCCATCGAACAGGCCCAAGCCCTAGAATCCCTCCCCGCCCGTCGCGGTGCCTTGCTTGAGGCCTTGCAAAATTGTATCGAACTTCGCGATAGTCCCGGCGTTCGCGAGATCCTCAATTTATTAGAAAATTCCCTACCCGAAGATGCCACCGACCTAGATCGCATTCAGGTTTATACGGCAATGGGCCGTGCGTTGCAGGGCGCCGACATCGGTCCTGCCAACCGCATGCAGGCTCGGGGCCGTGAAATCGCGGCCCGTCTTGAGGCGAGCGATTCGGCGGATTTGGCCACCCGCTCCCAATCCTTAATTTTGGCCCTTAATTATTATTCGACCATAAGACTGCCCCAATCCCAAGCCCGTGTGGAAACCCAACTGAGAAACCTGCGCGGTGAGCTACGCACCGAGTTACGAGGTGAGTCATCGAGCATAACCGGCCGTTCCCGAGTGGAGCTGGCAGGCAATTTGGTCCAGATCAATCAATTGCTCCTGGATTCCGATCTTGGCCAAGCCGAACGGGCCGCCGATATTGACGGTACTCTAGGGGTTTTGGACGGCATCATTACCTGGACCGTGACCACCCTTTCCTTTGGTACTCTAGACCAGCCGGGTGCAGAGGTGAGGGAGAGTACCCGACAGTCGGCACGAGAGATCGTGGGGCATGATTTATTAATCGATCTGAGCCTCTGGCATACGGCTTTGCTGGAAAATCCGGATTTACCCCAGGACTTTCAACTGGAACAAAGTTCCGCCATGTTGCAACGGGGCATGGCTTACCGCGCCTTGGCCAGCGGTGACCCTACCGTCATTGATTCGACCCCTTTAGAAACGCAGATTCAAGGTCTGACGAGAAGCACCGGAACGATATTAACGGAAATCATCACCCCTGAAGGCGGAGTGCCCCCAGAACAGCGGGAAATCTTCGACGCCGTGGCTGCCGATCTACAAAGCCGCCTCGACCAATCCGTTGGGACCGACGAGGCACCGGGCAATGCCCATTGGATCACCGGTCTGCAATTGCGAGACATCCAAGAATTCGCTGACGCCTCCCAAGCGGCGCACACCATCCTCGCTCAAGAAGGCAGTCCTCCGGAAACCCATGATCTATTGGTGCAAATGGGCCTAAATTTAGATCCCAGTCAAGAACGCCAATGGGCCGCCGCACAAATTTTTTCCCAACTACAGTTGCAAGACCGGGTGCAAGAATGTCTGCAACCCCTTACCGCCCAACTGGCTACCATGACCGAACCGGAACAAGTATCCGGACGCATGGCCCTGGCCATGATGATTTCTACAACCCTGCAACAAACGGGCATGGCTGAAGAGGCCAACGTCGTCCTTCAGGATATCATCGACTTGGCCGGAGATTCGGCCCCCAGAGAAGTACGGGAGACGGCTACCTTGGCCCAAGCCCTGATCGCCATCAATAATGGTAACAACTCCGAGGCCATCTCATTATTATCGACGCTTCCCCAACACCCTTTAGCCCAGACCCTGTTAGAAAATTTGCAAAACGGCAGCCGGGTGCAGCGTTCCCTGCAGACCATCGCCATCCTTCGCTCCGTATCGCTAAATTTCATCCAACGGGGGCGAGAATTCCGGGATTCGCTAACCGGTGATGCCAATCGGTTTTTGGCCGAAACCTTCGATTGGGACCGTTCGGCGTCACCGGAACAAATGGAACGGGATACCTTGGCGGGTTGGGAAGAAGTGGAGCGACTGATCAGTTCAGGAACATGCACCAGTATTCGCGACGCCATCGACCAGGTATCGGGTAATGGACGCTTTCCTCATTTCACCATGGGGCTGGCGGAATTTCATGTGGCCGGAAACGTAGAGCGTTTTTTACAAACCGTCGACAACCCAGCGGTGGCCGACGAAAGCTTCGACCATAGTGCCTTGGAATTGGGCGGACTCTTAGAAGCCGATGGTTATCACGGCGCCGCCGGACAAATTTACCAAATCATGTCTGAGAGCCCACGGGTCGGTGAAATGGCCCAGACCCGACTAGAGGGTCTGCCCACTGCCGTACGAATTCGCACCAGCCTAAATACCCTATGGAATATCCTGTGCATTTCACGCGGGGCCCCGGGTATCTTGGCCATGAGTTCCACCAGCGGCGTTAGCGTCAGTGATGCGGCTACCAACGGTGCCAT
>JAJFLL010000228.1 GCA_021772695.1 Deltaproteobacteria bacterium | reverse complement strand
GCCCACATCTAAAACGTCGATGCCCCGCCCCAAACTTTCCATAAGACCGGGAACCAGGGGCAAGATAGAAGAAAAGAGTTCCGGCAACACAGACTGTCCGCTGTCTTCGGCCATCAATCGATGAAAGCCTTCAAAGCGGGAGTAGGGAACGCCGCCCCCGTTTTTAAAACAGTCTAGAATATCCCGCTCCACGGAGCCCAACATCGGGATGTATTGGGCAAAAGCGGCCATATTATTGGACCCTGCCTCCCGGGTCAAACAAGCGGCCTGTTCTGGCGAAAGGGAATATTTTTTTTTCGAGGCATCATAGTTGACGATTTTCCCTACCACCATGGCTCCCAACCATTCTCGAACATAGCGTTCGTTGAGGTGAGCCTGGTCGGCGATTTTTTGGGACGTGGCCGGCGCCATCCCCGCCAGGGTATCAAAGAGATCGATGCGATGGCCGATGGAGATCATGATGGCCAAGGAGGCATGATTTAAAATTTGCAATAAATTCGCCCCACAGGCCTCCACTGCCTCGGGATCGGGACTATTTGGCGCCATGGAACCATTAAAAAGGTAATTCTGCCGTAGATCAAGTGAGGAAAAGAAATTTCCCAGTCCCGGACAAATCCATTAGAATATTCTCTCATAATAAACGGGAGGGCCTATGCCTTACTACTTCAGCAAGATCTTAAAATTGCCTTTTGACGAGGTACTGGAAAAAGTTATTCATGGGTTAAAAATTGAAGGTTTCGGTATTTTGACCGATATCGATGTACAAGCCACCTTGAAAAAAAAATTGGACGTGGATTTCCGCAAGTACCGGATCTTAGGTTCCTGTAACCCTCCCTTTGCCCATCAAGCCCTGCAAAAAGAAGACAAGGTGGGCACCATGCTGCCCTGTAACGTTATTGTTCAGGAAACGCCGGAAGGCCATGTGGAAGTGGCGGCGATCGACCCCATAGCCTCCATGCAAGCCATCACCAACCCTGATCTGGGTGCTATTGCTCAGGAAATTCAGGCGAAACTGAAAAAAGTTATTGAGAATATGTAAGGAGTAGAGATGAAAATTCTCATCATAGGTGGCGATGCGGCGGGCATGAGTGCCGCGAGCCAGATTCGCCGCCGCGAAAGGGATTGGGATATCACCGTTCTCGAACAAGGCGATTTTACCTCTTATTCTGCTTGCGGCATCCCTTATTTTTTCGCTGGGGATGTGGCCGCCTTCGAGGATCTCGTGGTGGTTACTCCTGAGGAATTTATCGAGAAGCGAAAAATTCTTGTGAAAATGCGCCACCGCGCCACCCGTATCGACCCGGAAAAAAAACTTGTAGAAGCCTTAGGACCACAGGGTGAAACTCTTAGCTTCGAATACGATCGCCTGATGATTGCCACCGGGGCCTCCCCCATCCTTCCCCCGTGGCCGGGTATGGAATTGACCGGGGTGACCGCGCTGCGCAACTTGGAAGATACCCAAGTGGTGCAAAAGTTATTGCAACGAAAACCCAAAAAATGTGTCGTCGTGGGGGGAGGCTATATCGGCCTGGAAATGGTGGAGGCCTTTCACCGGCTCGGTTTAAAGGTCACTCTATTAGAAAAACTTTCCGGCCTGATGGGTAACGCCGAGCCCTTAGTCACCGATGGGGCCATGGCTGCCATGAAAGCCCAGGGTATCGAGGTCCATTTGGAAACCACCGTGCAGGGATTTTCCGGCAAGGAAGGTCAACTCACCACCGTAGAGACCGACCAAGGGAGTTTTTCCGCTGACCTGGCCTTAATTTCACTGGGAGTGAAACCCAATGCCGAGTTGGCGAAGGCAGCGGCCATTACCATTGGCGACACTGGCGCCATCATGGTGGACCGACAGCAACGCACCAGCGATCCCTGCATATTTGCCGCTGGCGATTGTGCCGAAACCCATCACTTGGTTCTGGATCGAAACGCCTATATTCCCCTGGCCTTGAATGCCAATCGGGCCGGTCGCATCGCCGGAGCCAACATCTCAGGTGCCGAAGAAACCTTTCCGGGAACCCTGGGTAGTGCCGTCACAAAAGTCTTTGACTTTCGCATCGCCCGCACCGGTTTAGATGCACCCACCTTGAAAAAGGAAAAAATGCCCTACGAGGAGGTCACCATTAAAAGCAGCGACCGGGCCGACTATATGAAAGGCAGCGGTCCGATGTGGGTGAAAATTTTTTATCACCCCAAAGGCCATCAAATTCTCGGGGCCTGGGTGGTAGGGGAAGACGATTCGGCGGGCAAGCGTTGCGATATCATCGCCACCGCCATCAGCGCCAAGCTAACCTTGGGACAATTGGCCGACCTCGATCTATGCTATGCCCCACCCTTTTCGGGGGTATGGGACCCCGTCCTACAGGCAGCCAATAAGGCCCGTTTCTCTTGGATGTCCGTCTAGGATTTTTAAGATTTTTTCGCCCCACCAGGGACCGGAATGGGCAATCCTCCCCAAGTCCCACCAGGACAGAGAGATGCTTTATTTCGATTTTTCAAGGGTTTATATTCCGGATAATATTTTAGCGACCCAGCTGGGGACTTTTCTCACCATCTCATTTTTCATTTTAGCATTGCGCTTCGCGATCCCAACCCTCATGATTTTACTAGAGATGTTGAATATCTCTGTCGCGAGGAGGTCCCTATGTTGCGAACGATACGTTGGTTTTTTGCCCTGAGTTTGGTGTTGGCCATGGCCGCGCCACTTTATGCCGCCGAATTGGTCGGTGTCACTTCACCGGATACAGTGACGGTGAATGGAAAAAGTTTAGTCTTGAACGGAATGGGGTTGAGAAAAAAAGCCTTCATTAAAGTCTATGTGGGCTCACTTTATTTGCCCGAAAAAATGAAAGGTGCAGCCACCATACTGGGTGCCGATACGGAGCGCCGCATGGTGATGGAATTCCTGCGTGGCGTCGATAAAGGTAAGATCTGTGGTGCCTGGGACGAAGGCCTGGTCAACAATACGGCCAATGTCACCGAGGAATTGAAGACCCAATTCAAGACCCTGTGTTCTTACATGGCCGACGTGGACACGGGTGGAAAATACATCTTCACCTACGTGCCCGGGACCGGGACCCAAGTAGAAGTAAACGGCAGTATGAAGGGTACCATACCCAGCAAGGCCTTCGCCGATGCCCTCTTCAAATGTTGGATCGGACCGAATCCGCCAAGCGCCGACTTTAAGGCTGGCTTAGTGGCCGGTTAAGCTTTAGGGGTCGCAAAGACCCCTTTTTTTTATGACCCAAAATCCAAAAAATTCCCTGAACTGGGCCCTCATTACCGGGGCCTCCAGCGGCATTGGTCGCGATTTGGCCAAGTGTTTCGCCGGTGACGGCTGGTCGGTGATTCTCACGGCACGGCGACTGCCTGAATTACAAAAACTGGCGCAGGAGTTATCGAATCAATTCCAGGTGCAGACCCTTTGCCTTGCCAAGGATTTGAACGAACCGACGGCCCCCGGTGAAATCTTCCAAGAGCTGCAGTCTAAAAAACTTACCGTATCGGCGCTGGTCAATAATGCCGGGTTCGGCCATTACGGCCACTTTGCCAATACCGATATAACTCAGGAGCTAAAGCTACTGCAGGTCAATATCGTGGCCCTAACTCACCTGACCAAACTCTTCCTAAAATCCATGGTGGCTCAAAGCCACGGCTATATTCTCAACGTGGGATCGACGGCGGGTTTTCAGGCCGGCCCGCTCATGGCGGTCTATTACGCCAGTAAGGCCTATGTGGTCTCCTTTACGGAAGCCTTGGCCAATGAATTACAAGACAGTGGCGTCAAAGTCAGTGCCCTGTGTCCGGGCCCTACCGAAACGGAATTTTCTCAGGTGGCGGGGCTAGAAGGCACCAACCTCTTCAAGAAAATGCATGTGATGGAAAGTTTTGCCGTGGCCAAGGCCGGCTTTGACGGATTGATGGAGGGGAAGATCTTGGTTATTCCCGGGCTGATGAATAAACTCACCGTGCAGTCCAATCGCATCAGTCCCCGCAAGTGGGTCACCAGAGTGGTGCGCGGCGTTCAAGAACGAAACCCATCCTAAATCTTAGGACGGACCTTCACCCGATCCCCCGATCCCATGAAGGCGCCGAGTCGTTTTTTTTAAGAAAAAGCAAAGGTGGAAGAAATTAAGAAGAGCACCATGGCGCTCAACAAGGCTGAAACGGCCATAACTCCGCTAAAATAGGCCATGCGTTGGATCATTCGCATCGAGAACCCCCTGACTCCTCCCCACCCTCAGCGGTGGGCCGATTGATAATATCGTCAAAGTCCCAACCAAGGGTTGCTAATCCTTATGCATTCCCAAATCTTTCCGCCGATTTCTCCTGGCTGTGGTGGGGCCCTGGGATAGAAGATGAGTGATGCACCCAAGATTTTCATATTATTTGTTATGGGTAGTTTTGGCCCTATGGCTGATCCCTACGACCGCCATGGCGCAAAATTTCGAAAATCCATTTTCCTACCGCACCGGTCGGACTCACAAAAAAACCAAGATATTTTTGGTGGCCGGCAGTTCGGAAGCTGCCAATTTCGCACAAGAAATCATCGATCAAAAATCCTATTTTCTACGCGCCGGTTTTTCCGAAGACGAGATCGCATGTTATTATGTTCCGCCCTATCAAGAACATTATGTGGCCGATGAGGCGCAGTTTAAGGCCTTGCTACCCGAGCTAAGAAAATGTTTTTTGGCTAATGTAAAACAATTGCGGGAAGACCTAAAGACAGCTGCCAAAGGTAAGCCGGAATTCCTTTATCTTTATTTCACCTCACACGGTCAGGAACCCTTTGATCAAAAATGGTCCAAGTCCGGTGTGGACCGGACGAGTCAATACCGCTATCGGCGACTCGCAAATTACCCACCCTTACGGGAACATCACTTGGCCATG
>JAJFLL010000227.1 GCA_021772695.1 Deltaproteobacteria bacterium | reverse complement strand
AGGCCAAAGGTCAGATGCTCCGAGAGAGAAAGTAGGAGTAGATAAAATAAGGACATGGCCACGCCCACCAGCAAATATTGAATGGGATGTATTCTCAATCGGTTTAAAATTTCGAAGAGAAAAAAGGCCACGAAGGTCAGTAGTATAAAGAGGCTGGCATATTTTACCGAGCGCTCTGAAAATTGGTAGGTGTCGATGGGTAAAATAAAGTCGGGGCCAAAACTGGTTTGATCTAAAAACTGCGGCGTGATTTCCGCGCTCTTCCACTGTTGGGGTAGGTTCCGTCCGGTTTGGGGAATCTGCCACGAGGCTTCAAATCCATTCTCTTGAATCGTGCGCTGAGTCGGCAGGGCATGACCGGTAAAGCTGGGGTGGGGCCAGTCGGATTTTAGCGTGACTTGGGTTTCCTTTCCCAGGGGAAGGAATTGTGCGCTTTGGGATCCCGCCAATTGGATATTCAAGCGAAAGTCCCGTTCGGCTTCCCGTTCCCAAGCTTGTAACTGGGGAAGGGGGCTTTGGATGGCGGAGGCATACAGGCTGCCCTTTTTCGCCTCCGGACCCATCGCGATGCTTTTAGCTTCCCATTGCAGGACCACGTTGTTTCGCACCCCTTTGAGGTCTGAGATGCCGATAGAAAGAAAAGCCTTATCCCAAAGCACTTCTGATTCGGGAATATCTAATTTGGAAAAATCCGGCCTCTTAAAATTACCGGTAATTTGTAGATTTCCCGTATAAACCGGAACATTAAAGATGCCGCGGTGTAAGACCTTGCTTTGGTATCCCCCTTCGATCTGCAAATTTTCCGGAAGAAAATAGGCGTAATCGGTTTTGGTGACGAGTCGGTCTTCTCCTCTCTCTTGTACCTGCCATTGGTGGTATTGATAGGGAATGATCAGGATAGGCCCGCTGATGCGTTGCCAGCCGCCCCAACCTTGGGCCACTTCCTGTCTGGCTTCCTGTTGCCGGCCTTCCCGTTCGTGAATGAGTCCCCGAATCATTAAGGTGGGGATCAGTAAAACCAGCATGAGGAAGCCGATCAGACAAATTTTGGTAAATAAATAAAAACGTCCCTGAAAGAGGGGTTTTGTTTTTTGAGGTTCCATATTGAAGTCTCCTTGAGTGGATGGGTTCACCATTGGGTTCGAAGCGACTATGGCCCGGCCGTGTGAAAACTAGATGAAGGGATCATGAAAAAAGCATGAAAAAGGGGGCTGGCCTCCTGAAATGAAGCCTTGTGGCCATCGTTGACACCTAATGGCCAGATACCCTAAGGTCCTGAAGTCTTAGTCAAAAGAGGTGTTTCAGCAGTGAGCTTAAAAAAAGACATCGCCGTGGCCAAGGAACGGGATCCGGCCTCTCGAAGTACTTGGGAAATTTTCCTTTGTTACCCCGGAGTCCATGCCTTGGTGTGGCATCGCTTCAACCATTGGCTCTGGAAAAAGGGGCTAAAACTGCTGGCCCGATGGCTTTCCCATATGGTTCGTTTTTTTACCGGAATCGAGATTCATCCCGGGGCCACCATCGGAGACGGCTTCTTCATCGACCATGGTATGGGAATCGTGATCGGTGAAACCACCGAGATCGGAAATAATGTGACCATTTACCAAGGAGTCACCTTGGGTGGCACCAGTTGGGAAAAGAAAAAGCGGCACCCAACCTTAGAAGACAATGTGGTGGTCGGTGCCGGAGCCATCCTACTGGGGCCGATCCGGGTGGGTAACAATAGCAGGGTAGGGGCCAATTCTGTGGTGGTCCACGATGTGCCGGCCCATAGTACTGTGGTGGGCGTGCCAGGAAAAGTCATGGCCCATCCGGGAAATGTGGTGGGCGAACATTATGATCTCGATCACGGGGCCTTGCCCGATCCCGACTGGAATGCCATTCAGGCCCTGCGCCAAGAACTCAAGGTCATCGAAGATCAGATGAATGAGGTGATGCGCAAAAAGGCGGGAGACTACGAGATTTAGGGGCCATGATTTACTTCGATAACAATGCCACCACCGCCATGGACCCCCAAGTCCGCGAGACCTATCAAGAGGCCTTAGTGCATTTTGGCAACCCCTCCTCAGTGCATGGACCGGGACGGCAAGCGCGCAAACTGCTCAATGAATCTAGAGAAAAAATTGCGGAGTTACTTAAGGTTAAGGATTCTACCTTAACCTTTACTTCAGGTGGCACCGAGGCCTTGAATGCGGCCCTCCTGGGCAGTTTTTTACCCGAGCCGGGGGGAGGCCACCTGGTGGTTTCCGCCGTAGAACACCACGCGGTCTTGGCCGCTTCCCAATTTTTAGAACGCATGGGAGTGGAAGTGACTCGAGTTCCCGTGGACCCCCAAGGTCGCCTGCAAGTCGATCAAGTAGCCTTGGCCATTAAGCCTCATACCAAGATGGTGGCGGTCATGTGGGCCAATAACGAAACGGGGAATATTTATCCGGTGCAGGCCATCGGAGCCTTAGCCCAAAGCCGTGGTGTGCTCTATCTTTGTGATGGGGTTCAGGCCTGTGGAAAATGTGAGCTATCACTCTCTGAGCTGCCCGTGGATTTTTTTGCAGCCAGTGCTCACAAATTCCATGGTCCCAAGGGTGTCGGCCTCCTGTACATGCGTGATGGACTATCCGCAGAACCCCACCTATGGGGAGGTCGACAGGAGCGGGGCCGACGGGCCGGGACCGAACATTTAGCCGGGATCGTGGCTATGGCCGAGGCCTTACGTTTGGCCCAATCCGGGCAAAAAGAAAAAGTCCTCGCCCTGCAAAAGCTTCGGGACCGCTTAGAATTCGGAATACTTGCGGAATTTTCCGGGGCCCGGGTCCTGGGGGACCGGGAAAATCGCCTGCCGGGGACTCTAAATATCCTGCTGCCAGGCATCCAGGGGGAAACGGCCTTGGTAAACTTGGACCGAGCGGGTATAGCCATTTCCATCGGAGCGGCCTGTGAGTCGGGGTCGGTTGATCCCAGTCACGTATTACTGGCCATGGGCCTCGAAGAGAATGAGGCCGCCAGCGGCTTGCGTTTCAGTCTGTCGAAAGATAATACAGACGCCGAAGTCGAAGTTGCCCTGAAAACCCTATCTGAGGTACTTAAACCCTTAACTTCATCTATATGAGTCAAGTGCTTGATAAAAAAAGAGTAGTTTGTGCCATGAGTGGCGGGGTCGATAGCTCCGTAGCCGCTTTGCTCTTAAAGGAGCAGGGCTATGAAGTCATCGGGGTTACTTTGAAATTATGGGACCCGCCACAGGGGACCACCTTTAAACACACCACTTGTTGTTCCGTTGAAGATATCACCGATGCCCGCCGCGTCGCCGATCAGGTGGGAATCCCCTTCTATGTCTTTAATTCTAAGACTCCCTTTAAGGAACAAGTGGTAAACCGCTTTGTCGATGAATATTTGAAGGGACGCACTCCCAATCCCTGCGCTATGTGTAATGACAAGGTAAAATTTAGTTACCTCTTAGAAAAGGCCTACGAGTTGGGGGCCTATTACGTGGCCACAGGTCACTTTGCTCGAAAGGCCTGGAACGAAACTCAAAATCACTGGGAACTTTATTGCGGGGATGATCCTAAAAAGGACCAAAGTTATTTTCTCTTCTCCTTAAATCAAGAACAGCTCGAACACACCTTGTTCCCCGTGGGAGAAATGACCAAGGAACAGGTGCGAGCGCTGGCCACCGAGCATGGACTCAAGACAAGGGCCAAGCCGGAAAGCCAAGAAATCTGTTTTGTCCCGCAAACCCACGGCGCATTCATTGAAAAATATGCTCCCGATAAAATCGGACCTGAGGGCGACTTTGTGGACGAACAGGGACAGACCCTAGGTCGCCACAAAGGCATCCATCATTATACGGTAGGACAAAGGCGGGGTACGGAGGTGGCCGAAGGACAACGCCTCTATGTAAAATCCATTGATCCCAAGACCCAAAAAATTGTGATGGGACCCGATGCGACTTTATGGGGAAATGGACTGATGGCCAAAGGAGTCCGTTGGGTGCGACCGGTGATGAGTGGTACCCAAATCACCGCCCGGATTCGTTACCGCCATGAAGGCGCAGCCGCGGTGGTGCACCTCGATGCGACAGATCAGGTCCGGGTGGAGTTTAAAGAACCGCAGCGGGCCATTTCTCCCGGGCAGGCCGTGGTCTTTTATCTGGGAAAGGAAGTGTTGGGCGGTGGTTGGATCGAAAGGGGAGCGCCTTGAGCGAAACCACCGTGGCCATCGCCAATCTTGGTTGTAAGGCCAATCAATACGACGGCACCTATTTGGGTGGTTTGCTGAAGGGACAAGGTTTTCGTCTGGTAGATTTTAAGGAAGCGGCCGACATTTATGTGATCAATACCTGTACCGTTACCGATAAGGCTGATGCCGATAGCCGGAATTTAATTCGTCGGGCCAAGCGACGCAATCCTGATGCGGTGACCGTAGTCACCGGATGCTATGCCCAAACCCGCCCCGAGACCGTAGCGGCCCTCGATGGTGTCAACCTAGTTCTTGGGAATGCGCAAAAATCCTCTTTCATCGATCACCTATTACTTGCCAAGCAGGAGCGGGATAAAACCCATGTGGCCGTGGACGATATCTTTCGTCAGCAACATCTCGAGGTCTTTGGGAATTCCGGGGACACCTCGCAAACGCGGGCCTATGTAAAAGTTCAGGATGGTTGTAATCAATTTTGTAGCTTTTGCATCATTCCCTTTGCCCGCGGTCGCAATCGTAGCGTGCCCATTCCTCGTATCATAGACGAGCTAAAAAAATTGCATGACCAAGGTTTTAAGGAAGCCATACTGACCGGAATCCACCTGGGCACCTTTGGAAGAGACTTGGGCGACGATGCCCGCATCGAAGACCTACTAATAGCCATTGAGAAACATCGACCGATTCATCGAGTACGCATTTCTTCCATCGATCCTGAAGAAGTCAGTGAAGAGATGATCGATATTTTGGCCGACTCAGAAGTATTTTGCCCCCATATGCATATTCCCTTGCATAGTGGCGATGACACCACGCTCCAATTGATGCGACGGCGTTATACCCGTCGAGATTTTCAAAAATTATGTGAAACCTTGGTGCAACGCATTCCCCATATAGGTATTGGTACCGATGTGATGGTGGGCTTCCCCTACGAAAATGCCCACCGTTTCCAACAAAGTTATCAATTGCTTAAAGATACTCCAGTCCATTATTTTCATGTCTTTCCCTACAGCAGTAAACAGGGGACCCCAGCGGCCCGAATGATGGGCCAGGTGGCACCAGAGATCAAAAAGGAACGGGCTAGTCGACTACGCCTATTGTCTGAAGAAAAGTCGGCCCACTGGAGGCGATCTTTTATAGGGAAAGAAGTCGAAGTCGTGCTTGAGCGCAAATCCGAGTCGTGGCAGAATGGTGCCAAGGAACCACTTGAAGCCTGGATGGGCTTTTCCGGACAATATCTACCGGTTACCGTCCACACTTCAAAGGGCTCCCAAGGAAACATCGCTCAGTGCTTGTTACAAAAAGAAGTGGGAGGCCGCCTTGCCGGAACCGATCAGCAAAGAAGAGAAGCGACTGCTCAAGGAACTCGAAGCCAATCTCGGGTACCGTTTTCGCAATCGTTCGCTTCTGAAAAACGCTCTAACGCATAAGTCCTATGCCAACGAACGCCGTCTAGATTCCACTGACCATAATGAACGTCTGGAATTTCTCGGTGACGCCGTCTTAGAACTGGTGGTCAGTCACCTCCTCATGGAAAATTATCCCGATTCTTCCGAAGGGGAACTTTCCAAATTGCGAGCCTCCATCGTCAATGAAAAGACCTTGGCCAAAGTAGCTAGGGAACATGAAGTGGGAAAATATCTTTTTTTGGGTAAGGGCGAAGAGATGGGGCAGGGTAGAGAGAAACCCAGTTTACTTTCTGACGGAGTCGAGGCGATTTTAGGATCGGTCTATCTCGACCGGGGATTTAAAAAGGCCTATAAAGTCATTCGGCGTATCGCCTTAGAACTTTTCGAGCAGGTGGGGACTGAAGGTTTTTATAAGGATTATAAAACCCTGCTGCAAGAAAAGGCACAAAATCTATTTCGCACTGTTCCCAAATACAAATTAGTGCAGGAAATCGGCCCGGACCACGATAAAACCTTTGAGGTCAATCTCGTCATTCGCGGAGACGTGCTGGGAGTCGGGCAGGGCAAGAGTAAGAAGGGGGCCGAGCAAAACGCCGCTAAAGCCGCCCTAGCCGAGATAAAAAAGCGTAAACATCAAGCTGAGGCTGAAAAAAAGGCTCTTTCCCAATAAGGGGGCCTTGCAATCCCAGCCCCTTTTCCATTAGTCCCCATCATCATGTTTCAATCCGGATATGTTGCCTTGGTCGGTATTCCCAATGTGGGTAAGTCGACCTTAATCAATCAACTCATCGGCCAAAAGTTGGCCATCGTGACTCCAAAACCCCAGACGACTCGCCATCGTATTCTTGGGATTCTCCACCGCCCTCAAGCGCAAATACTTTTTATAGATACCCCGGGAATCCATTCTAATTCCAAAATGATCAATCAACGCATCAACGCCAAGGCCGAAGAAGCCTTAAAAGACGCCGATGTGGCCGTCCACTTGATCAACCCTCGCATGCCCTTGTCTGCGCCTGACCGCCGTATCGCCGAACGTATCAAAAATCAGGGCATTACTTATATGGTGGTAATCAATAAGGTTGACCAGATTGACAAACTTAAATTATTGCCGTTGATTTCAGAGGTGGCCGAACAATTCATTCCCGATGAAATTATTCCTCTCTCGGCACTGACCGGAGACGGCTGTGACACATTAGTAAGCGAAATTCAAAAGCGATTACCCGAGGGGCCGGCATTTTTCCCCGAAGACCAATATACCGACCAAACGGTTCGTTTTCTTTGTGAAGAACTGTTGAGGGAAAAAGCCTTTGCTTTATTGCAGCAAGAAATTCCATACGGTTT
>JAJFLL010000226.1 GCA_021772695.1 Deltaproteobacteria bacterium | reverse complement strand
TCGTGGGGTGGGATATTGGTTGGAGACCGGTGATCATTCCACGAAATAATTTACAGTTTCGTCTTTCGGTGACCTTGGGATTGGTTTCGGCCGTAAGTTTATTGCTTGGTGGGGTGTTGATCTATCAAATTTTGTTCCATTCCTTACAAATCTCCATCCAACAACAATTGCAGACGGCCAGTTCTACCTTATTGACCTTGGGAGTTTCCGACTTTTCAAGACTCAAATCGTTTCGAGAGCTCGATGAATTTATTGAAGATGCCTTAGCTATGGAAAAAGCGGGCAAAGTGATTCGAATTTTCGACCCACGTGGCCGTTTGGCCTTTTCTTCCATGGGTCTGGATTACGACGAATTACCCCAATACTTAAACCCTCGATTGGCCGCACCGACTTTTTCCACCATCCAAGGGAAAAACCGCCGTTATGAGGCCCTTACTGTTCCTTATATGGGGCGGGGACGCAGCCGCAGCTATTATCTGCAAATGGTCATGCCCGTGCCACGTTTTTCTCAGATCTTTCAAACCTTTTGGTGGCAAACCCTGCTTTGGTTCGGTGCCCTTTTAGTCATCTCGGTTTTTGTTTCCCGGTGGTTGAGTGGGATCTTACTGCGGCCTGTTCAGGTCATGGCCAAACATATCGCCGAGTGGGATCCCCATCATCCCGAAAATTGGCGCCCACTGCCTTTGGACATTAAAGGAGCATATCTTGGTGATATCCAAATCGGGGTTAACGATATGGCGCACAGAACCCAAGAGGTCATTGATAAAATAAAAAAGATTTCCCGCTTTATTGCCCATGAAATGCGAACCCCATTGACTATTATTCAGGGAGAGACTGAGACACTCCTGATGAAGGAGCATCCGAGCCCCCAGGAATACGAGGCGGTTTTGCAATCGGCACAGGAGGAAGTGCGGCGCCTCTCTCGAACCATAGATACCATTCTAAAACTTGGTGAAACTTCTGGAAATCTAAGAAATCTACAATGGAGTGAAGGTGAAATGGGTGCATGGATCGAAGAATCTCTTGGTCTATGGCAACGGTATTTGACGCAGGAAAGACTTATTCATATCAAACGAGAAGCACCCATTTTAATTAAAACGGATTGGGAATTGCTTTTTCAACTGGTCGATAATTTGATTCGAAATATTCAAAAGCATACTCCGCCCGGAACTCAAGGTACGATTAAGGCTCAACTAAAAAATGGTTCTCCGGTAATGGTGATAGAAGACAACGGGCCGGGGATGGGCAGTGAATTTTCAAATTCCACCGGCCTTGGCTTGTATTTGGCCCGGGCGATTGCTGAGATTATCGGTGCGCGGCTAGAGCTCGGTTCCAGCGAATCGGGAGGCGTTTTAGTTTCCTTGTATTTTACTCGGTAGTGAATTGAAATGGCTCATTGGCAAGGCTTAGGAATTAAGTTAAAACCCATAGGGATGCGACTTCCAATAAACGGTGTATCCTTGCAGGTACACACTTGGGGAAATGCCAAAAATCCACCCATTCTGTTTGTCCATGGCTGGCTCGACACCGGAGCCTCGCTACAGTGGGTTTCTGAAATACTTCAAGATAGATATTTTTTGATTGCCCCCGATATGCGGGGTTTTGGAAAGAGTGGGCCCGCGCCATCTGAATTGGGTTATTTCTTTTTTGAATACGTGGCCGACGTATTCCATCTAATCAATCGCTTTTCTTCTGATGAGCCTATGCATTTAGTGGGGCATAGTTTGGGGGGAGCGATCGTCTCAGCAGTTGCGGGAAGTTTCCCTGAAAAAATTAAAAGCTTAGTCAACGTCGAGGGCTTCGGATTTCAAAGAATCAAAAAAAGGACTCCTTCGGATCGAATTCGGGACTGGTTGGGTGGATTGCCGCCTTCACCCTTTCCGATCTATGATTCACTAAAACCATTTTTAAAAAATTTGGCGAAAAAACATCCGAGAATTCCGGTCGAGCGATTGGAGCAATGGGGGCAATTGTTGGTCAATAAAACTGCAAAGGGATTTCAGGTGTCTGCCGATCCCAAACACAAGGTGATTGAGCCATACGAATTTTCACAAGACCATTTTAATCACTTTTGGAAGGAGCTTCGCTCTCCGGCCTTGTTTATCGTGGCTGAAAAATCCGAGTTGGTGCCGCTATATCAAGAAGTAAGTCCTTATTTCCCTGAGTCTGTTGAATCTGCTGTAGTGCCGAATTGTGGGCACATGGTTCACCTAGAAGACCCCGTAACCTTGGCACGCCTGATGGGTGATTTTTATGAACGAGTTTCTTAGCCAACTCTACTATTACCTTGTTTTATGGGACAATTGGGTGATTCCACCGATTTGGTTGATTTTAGAGGTGGGTGGTGTTGCCGCCGGGGTCCATGCCTTACTCAATAAACGAGATCCGAGGGCGGCCTTGGGTTGGACCGCCATATGTGTGGCCGTGCCGGGCATTGGCGTATTGTTGTATTTGATGTTCGGTGTAAACCGTATTTTGACCAGGGCCCAGGAATGGCAAGAGGGCGGTCGTTGGGATTTTTCCCCAATTCCTCTACACGAACCGGCCAATTTCGATTTGGAAAATCATCTAGGACATTATGACCGCGACACATTCGAAGATTTAGAAAAAGTCGCCCTTCGGGTCACTGGTTTTCCTCTATTGAAAGGCAATCGGGTAAACCCGCTATTTAATGGGGAAGGGGCCTATCCTGAAATGCTTGCGGCCATTCGTAATGCAAAAAAATATATATTTCTTGGCACCTATATTTTTGAAAGCAATGCATCAGGCCAAAATTTTCTCTCGGCCTTGACTGAAGCTATGCAACGGGGGGTAACCGTTCGCGTCTTGGTTGATGGTGTTGGTAACCGCTACTCCCGGCCCCGAATCCAAAAACTATTGAAAAAAAATAAAATTCCCCATGTCTTGTTTTTACCCCTAACTATTTCGCCCCGAAGTATTCACATGAATCTACGGACTCACCGCAAGATTTTGGTGGTGGACGGAGTTGTTGGGTTTACCGGAGGAATGAATATCGGTGATCGACATCTGGTAGACTTGCCCGATAACGCCAACCCGACCCAAGACATACACTTTAAAATTGAAGGGCCGGTATTGCAGCAACTCAAAGATGCCTTTCTTTTAGATTGGCATTTTTCTACGAAGGAATACCGTGATCAGGAATTCCCCACTGACCAGGCTGAAAAGGGAGAAGCTCTGTGCCGCGGAGTGGTAGCCGGTCCCAATGAAGATTTCGAAAAATTGCAATGGATCATCGGTGGTACTTTTAATGCGGCCAAACGAAATTTGCGCATCATGACACCTTATTTTATTCCAGATCGGGCCATGATCTCGGGATTGTGCACGGCGGCACTTCGTGGCGTAAATGTGGAAATCATTTTGCCTGAGGCGAATAACCTGCTTTATGTAAAATGGGCTTCTCAGGCTTTATTTGAAGAACTCCTTCAATATGAGATTAAAGTTTATTACCAACCGGCTCCTTTCGCCCATAGTAAGTTTTTATTAGTGGATGATTTTTATTCTTTAATTGGATCGGCAAACTTAGACCCACGAAGCCTGCGGTTAAATTTTGAATTTAATATGGAGGTATATGATTTTGACCTCAATCATAAACTTGGTGACCATTTCGAACGGGTAAAACAAAGATCTAAGAATATATCTCAAGAATATTTGGCCAATCGCTCTTTTCCCCGGCGTTTCCGGGATAGTTTGGCAAAATTATTTTCACCTTATCTGTGATCGGATTCTAGTTAAGGAACCTGATCAAAATTTCCAAATATTTCAAAAAGTACCGTCAATAAAGCCTTTGAGTTGCCTTTTTTTGCCAATGTGGTTAGGGCCCTGACTTCGCAATAAGGAGCATGCCATGGAATATAAAATTGATTTTGATGATGTAAATTTCACGCTATTCGATTTCTTGAAGGCCGGAGAAATTTTACCCCAAATGCCGCGTTTTGAAGGCCAGGGTGAAGATATGTACCGATCTGTACTGGAAGAGGCG
>JAJFLL010000225.1 GCA_021772695.1 Deltaproteobacteria bacterium | reverse complement strand
TGGATCTCGAAGGTGCGCCTTCGGTCGTAGAAAAAACATTGGTTTGCCCGCCTGAAAGTCGCATCGGACCCGCTACCGGTGAAGAACGCACCCAAATTTTACATGCCTCATTATTATACGGAAGATATGAAAAGGCCGTGGACCGGGAATCGGCTTATGAAATGTTGCAAAAGCGGGCTCAAGAAATGTCTGTTGAGAAGCCCGGAGTCGAAAGTAAGCCTGAGGCCAAGGCCAATAAGCCCGGGCGTCGTACTGACACCATGTTAGAAAGTTTTGCCAAGAGTACGGCCCGTGCAGTGGGAAGCTCTTTAGGGCGCCGCATCGTTCGCGGTATTCTGGGATCTCTGTTGGGCAGGCGTTAAAGCTGCTCTTCTTTCGGCAGCGATGATACCTACAAATCTTGCTACGATCACCGCCAAGAAAAATTGCCCGGTTACCGCTTCAATAATAGATAAAATCTGTGCCGGTGGAGTTTTTGGGACGATATCTCCGAATCCCAAGGTCGTTAGGGTGACAAAACTATAATAAATATAGGTCGAAGTGTCGACGGTATGGTCTCCGATATCAAAGGCCGCTGGTTGCAGGGTATCCATGGTTAAATAGACAAAGCCGAAGGTGTACCCGATCAGTAAATAGATGCTTAGGGCTCCAAAAACCGTGTCTCCGGTGATGTGTGTCGTGCGAAAAACTCGAACCGCCAATAATAATGCCAAGTAAGCGAAGAAGATAAAATTTAACCCATGGTCTAAGGCGTTGGTTACCGTGCTATTACTAGAGATTTCTACCCATGTGGTCATGGTCGTGAGGGCGGCGAGTATCAAAGTGATGATGAAGAAAAACCGGCGAATGGCCAGTGAGTAAATGGCCGTCAGTACGATGACCGAAATAAAAATATTAAAGATGATGTTTAGCGCCGGGTTTTTGTAGAGAAAAGCGGGTATCAACATGGCTAAGACCAGAACGGAAAACAGCGCCTGGTAGCTGTACCTGGGATTGACGTCGTGATTATACAAAGACATCTCCTTAACTCAATTGGGGCCGCAGCCGATGGCGTCGCAGCTGGTCAATGGCCACCGCAATAATAATAATGGTGCCGGTGGCCATTTGGGTGACCCAAGGCGGAAACCCATTTAATTGACAGCCGAAGCGAATGACGGTCATCAAGGCCGCTCCCAATAAGGTGCCCAGCATAGAGCCTTGTCCACCACTTAGAGAACCACCACCGATGACCACGGCGGCTATGATATCGAGTTCATAGGCCTCGGCTCCGATGGGGTCTCCCTGTTCCTGATAACTTAATTGCATCAATCCGGCCAAGCCAGTGAAAAATCCACCTAGGCTATAAACCATGATTTTGATGCGTTTTACATGGATGCCGCAAAGGTGGGCCGTGGCTTCGTTGGATCCGATGGCCACCACATGACGTCCCCAAGGAGTGTTGGTGAGAAGAAACGCGGTGAGGGCGGCCAACAAAAGCATGAGCCACGCACCGGGAGGTAATAATTGCCAGGACCGTTCGGGGGGTAGGGCGGCCAGAAAATCGCTTAGGATCGTTGCGGGAACTTTGATCTGAGTGCTGTGGGCTAAGGCCTTGGCGAGTCCTCGGTATAGCAAAAGGGTACCGAGGGTAACAATGAAGGGAACCATTTTTAATCTGGTGATCAAAAAACCATTGATCCAACCGGCGAGTAGGCCCGCAGTGATGCCTAGAAGTGCAGCCAAGCCTGCAGGGAAATGCCACTGGGTGATCGCTTGGGCCATAATGACCGAAGTCAAGGCGATCAAAGAACCCGCAGATAGGTCGATGCCCCCGCTGATGATGATCAGGGTCATACCCAAGGCGGCGATTCCCACAATGACCGTTTGCTGGCCCAGTTTTTCCAAGACCACTAGGGAGGCCATGTTGGGGTTATAAATAGTGAAACCCAAAAAAACGATGGCCAAGGCCAAAAAGGGTGCTAGTTTTTTTAAGGATTCCTTCAACTCGCCTCTCCTAAGGCTTCCGAAATCAATTGGGCTTCGCCCCGTTCTCCCTGAGGGTAAAAGGGCCCCAGTCGTCCCTGAACCATGACGGCAATGCGGTCACACAAACCCATTAACTCGGGCAGATAACTGCCGACCATTAAGATGCCCCGCTCTTGCGGAGCGGCTGCAAGCCATTGGTGCAGGCCTTGATAAATATCAGCCTTCGCAGCCACATCAATACCGCGAGTCGGTTCATCTAATAACCACAATCTTGATCCTTGGTCGAGCAAGCGACCCAAGGCTACCTTCTGTTGGTTTCCCCCAGACAGGGTATCGATGTTTTGTTTGGATCCCTGTGCTGCCAGTCGAAGTTGTTGCATCATCGTGTTGCAACGCTCGGTGAGACGGGGACGGTCGAGCATCTGGTGGGAGGCATATTGGTCAAAATGACTCAGTGCCATGTTTTCCTCCAGACTCATGGTGGCGGCGAGCCCTTCGTGTCTTCGGTCCTCACTGACAAAACCCATTTTGCGATGCCAAAGTTCTTCGGGTCGTGGCCGGTTGTCGGTATCGAAGCGGCGGCCATCCCACAGAAAATTTCCCGAATGAAAGCTTTCTAAACCAAAGATCGCACGAAGCCAGGGGGTCCGTCCCGATCCTACCAGGCCAAAAATACCCAAAATTTCTCCGGGATATAATTGTAGAGAATTTTTCGGTGCTCCTACTTGCAAGGCCAAATCTTGAACAGAGAATAATGGCGGACCGCCTGTCGCAGGGCGGGTGCGATGAGGAAAGAATTGGTTGATTTCCCGTCCCACCATATGCCGAAGGATTTCTTGACGGGTGGTGGAAGACATTTGGCTTTGTAATGTAATTTTTCCGTCTCGCAATACAATCACTTCGTCGGCTATGGCCTCAACTTCCTCTAAAAAGTGGGAAATATAAATGATGGTCTTGCCTTGTATGCGAAACTTACGAAGTAACTCGAATAAATGAGAACAATCTTGTTGGTTTAACGAACTGGTGGGTTCATCCAATATGAGCAGATCACATTTGAGGGCCAAGGCACGACCTATTTCAACCAATTGTCGTGCTCCCGGCGACAGATCGCCGACTTTCAAATGGGGTAGGACCTCAGAATGATTCAAGGCTTCTAAAATTTCTTTCGTGCGGCGTTTTTGTAGGCTGGCTGAAATAATTCCCCCACGGGAAATTTCGTTTCCTAAAAACAAATTTTCGGCCACGCTTAGGTCGAGGGCTAAGGATAGCTCTTGATAGACCATGGCGATGCCATGGCTCAGGGCCTGAGCTGGGTTTTTAGGTTCGTAGGGTTTGGCACACCATTCCATGGTGCCGCGATCCGGTTCCATGGCTCCGGAAAGAATTTTCATCAACGAGCTTTTGCCAGCTCCGTTTTCGCCAACGATGGCATAGATGCGACCCTTGCTGAGCCGCAGGTCGATTTGGTCTAGGACTTGCTGGGTGCCGAAGGTCTTACCGAGACCCCGGGCGATAAATGGGCTTCTCACGACCGCAGGTTTAAGGGGAAGCCCTTCGGAAGGCAAGTGAAGGCTGAGCACCTATTGAGTTCATTTATTAAACCTTTCATACACTCTAGATCCGATGGGCCGCTCTGGGCGCCTATTAAATAATAATCAATTATTATAAGGCCTTGTGTCCAAAAACCGGAAAATTTTACGATTGGTACAAGTTTTGCTCTTTAGCCTGTGGGGGCACATGGATGTGTTCCTCTGAAACGAGGAGTTGAAAATGAGTTTGATGTCAGCGATTTTTGCCGCACCAAAACAAGCGGTTCCCACTAAATCCAATCCGGTCCAAGCCAAAGCCAAAGTCAAAGGGTATAGCGAGGAAGCCTTTCAAAAACAATTTTTCAAACGGATGGGGATTTACACCTTTCCTACTCACTTCGAAGTATTCGACGATGTGAATTCCGACGGGCAGCCTAGTCCTAAAGACAAGTCCCTCGTCAAGTTAACGGGATATGCTTTCGATCGCCAACGACTGGTAGACCAACCTAAACAAGCGGAATTTTTTCTAGAGAATGGCTATGTTTATGTCTGCGGTCCGATTCAGGGAAAGCAGCAGCCTCATTTTGAAAAGTCGGGGGCGGGTACGACTGCCAAACCGCAGGCCAGATTTGAGGGCTTTGTCCATGGTGACCAGTTATCGAAGTTCCAACAATTTTTTCCCCAACTGGCCCTGCAAGACGTGCCCACTCTACAAAATCGTATCATCGTTCAAAACCATAAGGAAGCACTGCAAAAAGTTCAGACGGTAGGGAAGCGATTTGGCGGCACCGGAGGGGTGTCGGGGAGGAGTTTTGGCCGGCGAAGTCCCACGGGTACTCGTGAGATTTCCAGCCCGAAGCAGGGTGGTGCCGAGGATCGTGTGAAAATATCAGAAGCACAAACCTTTGGAAGTTTGGTGAGTGTGAGCAGTTTCACCGCTGCCAACGGAAACCAATATGAAGACATTCCGTATTCCAATGACAGTCGCCATTTGCGGTCCTTAAAAAACGGCAGTCTCGCCGAGGGCTATGTGGTAGTGCATAATAACCAAGACGGTTCTATCCCCCATCAGCATTATTTTTTCAAATCGTCTCAAGAAGCCTCCCGTTTCGTCAAAGACAATGGTGGCAGCGTGCGAGGTCAAGGATGGCAGACCGGTTGGGGCAATTGAGTTAAGGTCTGGCGAGGAATAATTGTTTGGCCCGGCGTTTCGCGCGTCGGGCCATTTTGTCATTTCCCAGATCATCGTAGACCTGGGCTAATCCCAAGTAGATAAAGGGATACTGGGAATGGGTCTTGATGGCCCGCCGAAATAAA
>JAJFLL010000224.1 GCA_021772695.1 Deltaproteobacteria bacterium | reverse complement strand
TCTGATGATCTACTGCTTTTAAAGTTTCGAGGTGCCCTAGATCCCACCAGGTTCCGCTATGGTAATAGGCTGAAAGCATGGACCCTTGGTTGAGGAGCTTTTGGTATACATCGCGGATTACGCAGGAATAAGCATTGGTTGGAATGGGATGAAAAGGTTCCGGTTCGATGACGTGAATGCCTGCAAAAACACCATGATCGAGTTTGCTTTGCTTGGCCGCACCCTCGACCCATGGTCCAATTCGCTCAATGGCACCTTTCTTTGAATAATGAATATAACTATCTACTGAAATACGGTTGGGATTGACCACCGCCAAGGTGGCTAAACTCTGTGTCGATCGGTGCAGTTGGTAAACCTTTTTTAAATCGATATCGGTTAATATATCGCCATTTAAAACATAGGTGGTCTCGGCCTTCATCTGTCTTAAGGCCTTCGCGATACCACCTGCGGTGCCGAGTATTTTTTTTTCCAAACTAAAGTGAATTTTATTAAAGCCAAATTTCGAATTCTGAAAGAGTTGGCGTAGGGCCTTGGGTTGGTGAAACAGGTTGATGGTAATCTCAGTAACCCCCGCCCTTCGCAATAGGCATAGATTATAAAATAGGATCGGCCAGCCACCCAAAGGCAAGGCTGGTTTGGGAATGTTTTGCGTAATAGGACGCAGTCGGGTGCCAAGGCCTGCCGCCAATAGAATGGCTTGTTTGGGAATGGCGGCGGTTTTTGATTTTTTTTTCATTATTGCAATTCAGGTACGTATTTGGCCAATAACTGAGCTAAATTTTTGTATTGGGGTAATTGGGCAAAGGCGTGTTTAACGTAAGATAAAGAATTAGGCACGTGGGGTAGAAACTTGGGATTTTTTTTCACCGTATTAATGTATTGAAAACGGCCGGCATCTTTAAGTTTTCGCTGTAGGCTAATGCGGTAAAAATTTTCTCGAAATTCCTCTGCGGATTCTAGTGGTATTCCTTGGTCCTGACGTTGTTGCCAAAAATACTTTAGGGCGGCTTCGACCTCATTTTCAGGAAGGTTGACATAGGAATCTCTGAGTAGGGCCACCAGATCGTATTGGGGAGGCCCCAATAAGGCGTCTTGAAAATCGATTAGAAAAAACTCATAGGCGAATAAGAGAAGATTGCGACTTTGAAAATCACGGTGCGTCAAGCCGTAAGGAATGGCGATGATTTTATCTATTAATGAGTCGGCTTCTTTTAATATGTCTGAGCGGTCGGTTTCGGGGATTTTGGTCTGAAACCGGTCTTCGATGCCATATTCTAAAAAATGTTCAAACTCCCATAGCAGCAAACTTTTATCGAAACTGCGGTGAAAGGCCATGCACTCTTCATCGGGGTTTTCTTTACCGGCCTTTTGAAGTTTAACCAGGAGGTCTAAGGCCAATCGATAAAAATACTGCCTCATGGCATCGGAAATTTCATTTACCAGGCTCTCAAGACTTTGGTCCCCCAAGTCTTGTAACACTATCAAGCCGGACGATAAATCGGTGCCTATAATTTGAGGGGCAGGCAAATCGACCTTTGTCAAATACCGGGCTATATTTAGAAAAGGCAGTTCCCCTTTTTCACCTTTATAATTGGTGATTTCTTCAGAAACACTTTGTTTCCCCGGGGGCATCTTCATGACGATGAAGGTCAAACCTTCTACCGTATAACAGCGAAAATACTCTCGATAAGAAGCTTCCCCGAATAATTTTTCGAGCTTAGAAATATTGTGGGGTGCTGGCAGTAACTTTTGAACTAAGTCGCGAATTTCATTCTGCATCATGCCCGTTTAAAGGGCGGTGCAAAAGAAGTCAATGATCGATCAGTGCTAAGGCACCCAGACTGTATTGCCGTCGTTATAGATTCCCTGATCCGGATAAGCATAGGGGTAGGGGTATGGATTGGAATAGCCATATTCCGGCGGATAATAGGGCGAATATTCAGGGTACGGATTTCCATAATACGGATAAGGCCGACCCACCACGGCCGTGTTGGGAGGATAGGCCCCCGGTCCATAGTAGGGGGAATAGGGGTAAGGTCCGTACCCTGGAGGCGGGGGCAATTGGGCAATAAGAAACCCTACAAATAAAAAGGGAATCCAAAATTTTTTCATATGGGTAGAATAATGGTGATGAGCTGGCTTAGGCAAGAGTGGAATTTATTTAGCGACTGGGGCGATTTTTTCTTTGGGCTTAAATAAATCTTTAATGTCGCCCCAGACTTCCTGCAGAATATATTTTCGTTCGGTGCGTTGTTTTAGATAAAAGGGGACGATGCAACCGCAACGATCACAGTCGGCATCGGCACCCATCATGCACTGGGCCTTCTTATTGCCCATGGGATCAAAGCTATGGCCCTTCTGAAGGAAAACGCAATTATCACCAATGGCCTTTTGTCTTTTTCCTTGGCGCATCAGGTCTAAGACCCGCTCGCTTACGCCGATAAAATCGCCATAGCGGGTCTTTTTTAATTCAATAAGCCGGTCGATGATCTTTTCTTGTTCATCAAAGGGAATGAACAGGTCGTGTTTGACACCTTTTACGGGAGTAAAAAAATCGAACAATATGTGTTTGACCTTCATGTTGGAATGCCATTCCTCAAGGAGGGGTTCCATGCATTCCAAATTGCGTTGATTGAGGCAGCAGGCCAAAGAAATATTTAAACCATCGGGAGATTCGGCGATTGTTTTCTGAATTTTTTTGTAAACACCCTTGCCTCGAATGTCGTCATGGGGAGCTTCCGTACCATCTACCGAGATGTGAAACATGACATCGGGCCAATTGGGCAGACCATGGGTACCGTTGGTCACAACGATATTGAACATGAAATATTTGCGACCAATCTCGATCAATTCTTTTCGCAGCAATGGCTCACCACCGACCCAGGTGGCAGAACGAAAGGGAAAACCATCTTTTTTAAGTTCTTCGAGTTTTTGGAGCCACTCCTCGGGTTTGAGTTCTTTGTCTTGTTCGTAAGCGAAAAAGTAGCAGTGTTTGCAGCGGATATTGCATTTATTGGTGACATCGATGGAAACTACCGCACGATCAGGAAAGCCTCGAACGAAAAAGGCCACCTTGGGAAGCATGTAGTCTTTCCAAAACTTTCGCTTTTTTCCGCGAAGGGTAGGAGTTTTGATTTCTTCCTTTTGGCGCACCGGGGTAGCGGTCATGGCTTATCCCTATATAAACAAGGCTAAAGGTGGCTCGAAGGCTGCAGGCTTACGCCGTTTCTTCCTCATAAGTCAAGGAATGCATCGGATCAGCCTTCTTGACCCTTTTTGACCTTAAGTTGTTCCGTGAGTAAGTCACCTAAGCTGGTTTTTAAGGGGCCTCGCGGTGGATTCTTCGGCTGAGGATTACTTTTTTTGGCCTGGGGAACCTGGGGTTTTCTCTCGGGTTTCGCGACGGGCTTAGGCCTCGGTGCCTCGTCTCCCATGTCTTCCCATACTTTTTTATAGAGGGGTCGTTTAAAAACAAAGCCTGAGGCGGACCAGGCGGTGTCCCCGTCGGTTTCCCGGCTTAGCGTATCTAGAAAACCTTGAAGTTTGGAATCCATATTGTCGAGGTGATGGACCATCAATGCTTCTAGCGTCATGGGGAGTTTGGGAGAGCCGTACTCCAGTAATCCGTGGTGGCTCAAAAGAATATGCTCCAAATGTTGCAGGATTTTCGGGGGAAAATCAGGAATCTGAGCGGATTTTTTCAAAAGAATTTCGACGCTGATGATGAGATGCCCCACCAATTGACCACGATCGGTATAGTCGAAGGTTCGGTCTGCGGATAGCTCTTCTATTTTTCCGAAATCGTGGAGGATCAAACCTGCCAGGACCAAATCGGGTTGCACATCGGGATAATGTTTAAGAACATCTCGGCCCACCTGACACAGTTGTAAAATATGCTCGAGCAGGCCGCCGATCCAGGCGTGATGGTTACTTTTCGCGGCCGGTGCCCGTTTGAATTTGGGGGCATATTCAGGATCTTCCAGGATGCTAAGCACTAATTTTTTGACATGGGGATTTTTAAATTCCTGCCCGCACAGTTCCAGCAATTGCCCATACATCTCCTCGATATTCTTTTGGGTATGGGGCAAGAAATCTTCGATGAGCACCTGGTCCGCCCCAACGCTGCGGATGTCGCGAATGTTCACCTGCAAGTGGCCTTGAAAAGCCACCACATTACCCTTGATGGCTACATAGTCCAACTTATTGAAATGTTGAGATATTTGTGGTGCCCGATCCCATACTCTGGCCTCGACCAAGCCGGTACGGTCGAGTAATTGCACATTGAGATAGGGTTTGCCGTTTTTATCTTTCAGCAGTGATTTGTGACTGCAGAGGAAGGTGCTTTCGACAGCCATGCCCTCATCCAGTTCGGTAATAAAAGTCTTAGTCATCTTTGAGCCCATAGCCTATACCCCTTGAGCTTAGCAACGACATTTGCCCCAATACGCACTTGACACCACGCAGGGGGATCGAATAGGGTTTTACGACTTTTTAATAGGAATTCTCCTGATTTTTCAGGTACTTATCTTCCATCACCCGGTCAAGCCACAAGGATGTTACCATGACACTTTCGCCACCCTCTCAGGGGGAAAAGATCCGATGCGAACAGGGCCGCCTCACGGTCGGCAATCAACCCATCATTCCTTACATTGAAGGGGATGGTACCGGCCCTGACATCTGGCGGGCCGCCTCCATGGTATTTGATGCTGCCGTCGAAAAAGTCTACGCCGGAAAACGCAAGGTCATGTGGTACGAAATTTTTGCCGGCGATAAGGCCAAGGCCGTCTATAAAGACAAATGCCCACCCAATTTATTACCCCAAGAAACCTTAGACACCATCCGGGAATATCTAGTCGCTATCAAAGGTCCGCTGACCACACCGGTAGGAGAAGGGATTCGCTCCCTCAATGTCACCATTCGGCAAGTGCTCGACCTCTATACCAGTCTGAGACCGGTAAAATATTTTGCCGGAACCCCCTCTCCCGTTAAAAATCCTGAAAAAGTCGACATGGTCATTTTTCGTGAGAATACCGAAGACATCTATGCGGGTATCGAATGGATGGCCGAGACCCCCGAGGTCAAAAAAATCATCGGATTTTTACAAAATGATATGGGAGTCAAAAAGATTCGATTTCCCGAAACCAGCTCTATCGGTATTAAGCCCGTCTCCATCGAAGGATCCAAACGGTTGATTCGCTCGGCCATCAAATACGCCATCGAACACTCTCGAAAAAGCGTCACCTTAGTTCATAAGGGAAACATCATGAAATTTACGGAAGGTGGATTCCGTAAATGGGGCTATGAATTAGCCAAAGAAGAATTTCCCGATCAAGTGGTTTCCTGGGAAGATTGTCAGGGCAAGGTGCCAGAGGGAAAAATTCTGATTCAAGACGCCATCGCCGACGCCTTCCTCCAGCAGATTCTCACACGAGCCAATGAATACGACGTGATTGCCACCTTAAATCTCAATGGCGATTACATTAGCGATGCCTTGGCCGCCCAAGTGGGGGGAATTGGCATTGCACCGGGAGGAAATATCAATTGGGATACGGGCCATGCCGTATTCGAAGCCACTCACGGGACCGCCCCGAAGTATGCCGGGCAAGACAAGGTTAATCCTGGCTCCGTCATTCTCTCGGGTGTCATGATGTTTGAGTATTTAGGTTGGCAGGAGGTGGCTGATTCTATTAAAGGGGCCCTCGCCAAGGCCATTGGGGCCAAAACGGTCACATACGATTTTGCCCGACTGATGGAAGGTGCCAAGAAGGTGAAATGTTCCGAGTTCGGCCAGGCCATCATCCAACATCTTTAAAAGTTAATGAAAACGGAGAAGCCAAATATGTCTCGAAAAAAGATTTCCTTGATCGGTGCCGGAAACATCGGTGGGGAATTAGCCCAACGGCTTATGATCAAAGAATTAGGCGACGTAGTGTTGTTCGATATTGTCGATGGTTTGCCACAGGGCAAGGCCTTAGATCTCATGGAAGCCCGTCCCCTCGATAATTCCGATGTTGAGGTGGTCGGTACCAGTAATTA
>JAJFLL010000223.1 GCA_021772695.1 Deltaproteobacteria bacterium | reverse complement strand
TCGATGGAAAATGGGGCGACCATACCCAAAATGCCTTCAAGCAATACATGAAATCTCGGGGTCTGACCGATGTAAAAGCCGCCAAGAATCAACTATTAGGTGAAGCCAGGCAGACATTGATTGGTGAGGCCCGAAAGCAGGGCTGGGAAAAAATCGAGTCCCTGTTGCAGCTAAGGCAGCGAAGCCAAAAAGACATCCACGCCTACCGCAAGATCTACACCACATTGACCCATGACCTAGAATACGGGGCCAAAGCCGACAGCGATAAGGAGTTTTTGGTAGAGAAAAAGGATTTTCAGGCTATCCGCAACCGCGTGATTCAGATTCATACCCCGGTGCAAAAATATCCTCCAGCCGAAGCTGCTTTGGTACGCCAAGGCAAACGGGATCTCCTCGAATTGGCCGATACGAAAATTTTGGCCCAGCAGCTTCCCGATCGCATTAAAATCTATGAAGAATTGCTTCAAGAAATGTCGGAACTTGCTGGAAAAGACCACGAAAGCTTCACCAGTGCCAAGCGGGACTACGCTGAAATTGCCATCCGCATGAAAATTCCCCGAAGGACCATCTTACAGACATTAAAGTACTATCAAGGGCGTCACGAAGGTTAAGTACCACTAAAGACTTGCCCCCGCCTTAAGGCAGGAGCTAGGAGGGCCCTCAGCGACACTATGTTGAGTTGGCCCAAAAAAATGTTTCTGGCCCTCTGCCTTGGCATCATGACCTTTACCCCCTGGGAAATTATCATGGTGCACCTGGGGGTGGTGAGCTTTACTCGCCCCAATTATCTGGGGTTACCCTGGTGGTTGCCGCTGGCCTTTGGCTTGGTGGTATTGGGTAGCGTCATCTTATTTACCCTGGCTGATCAACTATTTAAGACCATCCTAAAATTTAATCCCAATTGGCTCGCCTTTGAATATGTGATTATTTCGGGATTTTACCTGAGTATCTTCTTTTTCCGCCAATTTCCCTATTTGCTCACCATCGGACTGTTCTTTGCAGTGGTCATAAAATTAATTTTTTTATACGAAGACCTCGATATTCTATTTTTCCTTTTTGGGGCTTGCATTGGCCCAACCGTGGAAATTATCCTTATTAGCCTAGGATTATTTTCTTTTAACGACCCGGACTTTCTGGGCATGCCGTATTGGCTCCCCGTATTCTGGGGCAATGTAGCCCTGGCGCTGAGAAGGGTGGCCTGGGTCCTCACACCCCGGGCGCCGGCTCCGGCCCCCTTGGGAGGTGGCCTTTCAGGAGTGTGATTTTGGGTTGCAAAAATTTAAGTCCTGGGATTAGCCCATGCCATGAATAAAAAATATCAAATCATCGGCCTTTTCGGGATTCTCGGTCTAATGCTGACCGGCCCCGTCAATGCACAAGAAACCAAAAAAACTGAAAAACCCACTATGCAAAAAACCGCATCGGGATTGGAATATATTTTAATCGAGCCAGGGAAGGGGAATCAGCCCAAGGCGGGCCAAAAGGTGCAAGTTCATTACCGAGGCACGCTCAAAGACGGCACCGAATTTGACAGCTCATATAATCGAGGCAAGCCTCTGAGTTTTACCTTAGGTGTGGGCCAGGTTATCAAGGGTTGGGATGAGGGCATTGCCTTGCTGAAACCCGGCGGTAAAGCCAAACTGATCATTCCACCCCAATTGGCCTATGGGGCGCGCGGCGTTCCCCCCACCATACCGCCCAACAGCACGTTAGTCTTTGATGTGGAATTAATTGCGATCCAATAAATTGCTAGCTTAAGGAGCCTTGTGAGCCATGATTGAAGAATATGGCACTCTTTCCGAAGAGGACTTGGTCGAAGAGATCCTCCAGGAACTAGAAGACAACACCGAAATGGACGCCAGTGAACTAGAGTTCAAGTTCGAAGGCGGAAAACTGCATATCCAAGGGGCTCTGCAAAATGAAGAAGAGCTGGAGAACCTCGTCGGCGTTTTAGAGAATCATCTGGAGCCGGAAGATTATGAGTTCGAGATCGATCTGGTGGAAGGTGAGCTCCGCACCTTAGACAGCGACACTTACGCGGCCAATGCTGTGGAAGAATCCTCCGATGATTCGAAGAAGTTCCTAGAGGAGAGTCTTGAAGAGATCGAAGATGATGAGGTGGACTTTTCTGAGGATGAGGGATTCGACGACGATAAGTGGTAATTTATATAATTTAACATAATGTATCTTATCCCGCTTTTATTTATCAAATAACCTGGTGATCTCCCCAAACTTCACACCCTGGCCGCAAATATAGTGGCCTTCCTCCCAACTTCTTTCCCTTGCTCCAGGGGCCGCTAAATCCACTGATTTCCCCTAAAATCCTCCAACGTCTCCAGGTCGCTTGACTCGCGGCAAGTTTATTGGATAATCCGACCCAACCATGGACCGGATTCCCCAATACCGGCCCCGCGACCTGGAAGATCAGCTGGGCTCATCGTTGGACAAGACTCGGAGTTTGTTGCAGCAGCACCAATTCCCCGAAGGCTATTGGTATTATACGCTCGAAGCCAACGAGAGCATCGGCGCTGAATACATCTTCCTTACCCATCTATTAGATTGTTCGAAACCTGCCTTAAATGAAGCCCTGTGCCGCCGTATCCTGAGCCAACAACGAACCGATGGCTCCTGGGCCTTATATCATGAAGGTCCCGGAGAATTAGGCTGCAGCATCGAATGTTATTGGGCCCTAAAACTCTGTGGTTACCCCATCGATCATCCGGCCTTGACCCAGGCCAGAAAATTTATTTTGGCTTCCGGTGGGCCCACCAAGGCACGGGTCTTCACCAAAATCCATATGGCCATGTTTGGCCTAGCTCCCTGGCAAGCCGTACCCGCCATGCCTCTTGGCCTTATTTTGGCTCCCAGTTGGGCCCCCATCAATATTTATGAATTTAGCTCTTGGGCTCGTGCCTGCATTGTACCGCTCCTGGTTTTGCTCAATGAAAAACCGGTGCACCGCTTGCCCGTCACCTTAGACGAGTTATACCCTGAGACCCCCGATCATCGAAATTGGAATTTTGTACAAAAGAAATCTGGATTTGGTTTAGAGAATATCTTCTTGGTCACCGATAAATTGTTAAAACGGATCAACCGCCTGGGTGATAAGATCAAAAGACCCCGACCCTTGCGCTATCAAGCCTTAAGGGCTTGCGAGAAGTACATTCGAGAACACATTGAAAAAACAGAAGATATTTTCCCGGCCCTTTCCTATGGCGCGATGGCCCTCAAGACCTTGGGTTTCGGCCTGGAAGACCCCATTATTCAAAAAGCAATAGGAGCCTTGCAGAGTTTTCAGCAACCCTCAGGAGACACCCTCCCCCACATTCCGAGTCCCGTAAACCCTGAGGCCCCTCCAGCCATCGTGCACCAACAATGTTGCATCTCTCCGGTCTGGGACACGGCTTGGGCCGCCATGGCCTTAATTGAGATGGGAGAAGCGCCCACGCAAGATTATTTAAAAAAGACGGCCGCATGGCTGCTCGATAAACAGGTGCGCATTACCCGGGGCGACTGGGCTGTAAAAAACAAAAAG
>JAJFLL010000222.1 GCA_021772695.1 Deltaproteobacteria bacterium | reverse complement strand
TTTTCGTTTTGAAGTTTTTGTGCCCACGGAATTGGTCCAAAGTAACGCCCAAATGGTATTTGGAAATGACCTGCGGTGGGAAGCCACCCTTGGGTATTTGATTGAAAAACCCATGGAGTTGGAGTTTGAGATTAAATCCACCCCTGAATTAGAAAATGCCTTAAAATAAACCAATCACGTGGATCCAGGAGTCTCTATGGCGGGTAGTTTGATCATTCTTAAAGACCCTTCAAAAACCTCAACAGGTTATATGGTGGTCACCTCCTTGGTGGGCATGGTGCTTGGCTTAGTCATGCTGTTGTATCCCGGGGGTACGCTTGCCTTGATGAAGGCCGGATTTCAAATATTTCAAATTATCCTGAGCCTGTTTATTTTATTTTTTTCCCTCATCGAAGCGATACATTTTTTTAAGGGCTCTCATTGGGCAAGAGGCAGTTTGTATCTTTTATTGGGGGCCCTATTCATCGCCTTGGTTTGGGTATTAGACGTCAGTCTAATTTATTACGCGATCGCCTTATTTTTGGCTCTCATTGGCACCACAGAAATCGTGGCTGCTTTTCGTTTTCCGGTAGGAAAATTCTTTTTAGGGCTCTTGGGGTTTGTGGATCTCATGGTAGCCGTAATTATTTTAATGTACCCAGTGGTGTTGGCCTTACTCATCGCTTGGTATGTTTTATTTTGGGGTATATCGCGGCTACTGTTGGCCTTAGAATTGCGGCGAACTCTAAATTAATTTCTACAATATTTGAGAGAAGAGTAAGTGATCAGCGAGACCCTTCGATTCTTTCAATCACTTCACAATAACCCTTTTTGCAGCTCACTTTGCAAGCCTGCCATACTCCAAGTTTAGACCGTCGCGCCTCGGTTTCGGCCTCAAGGATGAGTGTTTTTTTGCCATGGGGGAAATATCGCGTGGCAAAACCGTAGCCTTGCGCAACGATTTCTTGGTTGATCAAGCGTTTGCCCACATAAATCCAGGCTAAGAGACGACCGTATTTATCATATTCCGAGGCCTCAGGATCGCCGACCACTCGAATCTGTTGTCCGGTTAATTGGGCCTGTAAAAACGCCTTGGCCTCGTCGGCGAAACATTGCCGCCCAGGATTATTACTCTTTCCCCGAGTCTCTGGGGTGTCGATGCCGAGTAATCTGATTTTTTGATTTTTTACTACGATGGTATCCCCGTCGATGACTTTGCTCACCGAGTTGGGGGGAGCAGCGTTTGGATGACACCCCCATAAAATCATGGGCGAAAATATAAGCAGGAGCACTTTAATCAAGATAGGGTGGGATTTAGCAGTCATGATTCTAATAGGGCAGGGGCCTAAACTTTGTTAATATAGCAATGGTCTATGGGAGAAGAAATCAAAAACAGTCAGTTCTGTAAAGCTGATTTTGAAGAGTTCTCAAAGCGACTGCGTCGTGAAACCGCATTGCTAGGTGAAATGTTCGCCGACGGTGCCTTCAACTTTACCAAACCCAAAGTGGGTTTTGAATTAGAAACCTGGTTGGTTTCTCCCGAACTGCAGCCGGCTCCGATAAATGAAGCCTTGATATCCCAATTAAAGAGCCCAAAGGTGGTCCATGAATTGTCACGCTTTAACGTGGAGTTCAATAGCGATCCTCACGCCATTTCCGGAAAAATTTATTCTACCCTACTAAACGAGCTGCAGTCCTTATGGCAGCAATGTCAAACCGCGGCCCAAAAGTTGAATGCCAAAATGGTGATGATCGGCATGCTGCCTACTTTGAAACAGTCCATGTTAGGTTTGGAAAAAATGTCTGATTCTGAGAGGTATGCTGCTTTAAACAAACAAGTCTTTTTCCTTCGTAAAGGCAAACCCATCTTGGTAGATATCGAAGGCATTGAGCATTTATCTTTGACCCATTTTAATATTTTGATTGAGGCTGCAGCCACCTCTTTACAAATTCATTTGAACTTACCTCAGGAATCGGCGGTGCGTTTTTTTAATGCAGCGTCCATACTCTCGGCACCCATGGTGGCCTTAGGAGCCAATAGCCCCTTTTTGTTTGGGAAGGACCTTTGGGCAGAGACCCGAATTCCCATGTTTGAGCAGGCCGTCAGTTTGCCCGATGATCCCACGACCGGGCGCGCGCTTTTACCTCGGGTGACCCTGGGCACCCAATATTTAACTAATTCTCTGATGGAGGCCTTCGAGGAAAATCTCCAACACTACCCTCCCTTATTACCCATATTATTTGAAGAGCCTGCAGAGCAACTAAGGCACTTGACCTTACACAACGGTACCATTTGGAGGTGGAATCGTCCTTTGATTGGCAGGGAACCCAACGGTAAATTTCATTTGCGGTTGGAACATCGGGTGGTTGCGGCAGGTCCAACACCCGTAGACGTGGTGGCAAATATTGCCTTTTTTATCGGCGCCATCTATGCCTTGATCGAAGAAGGTGTGGCCCCAGAAAATCGAATTACCTTTGAACAAAGCAAAGAAAATTTTTATCAAGCGGCCAGGTTTGGGCTTGATGCTGAAATTCATTGGCTCGACGGCAAGAAAGTTACCTTACAGAAATTGCTTTCGGGCCCCCTTTTGGAGAAGGCAAAGCTCTCGCTAGCTAAACTTGGAGTACAAAAATCAGAGATACAATGTTTTATCGATGGGGTTATTTTGCCCCGTGTGGAGTCGGGCCAAAATGGCAGTTCTTGGCAACGCCGGGCCAACGAAAAGTTTAAACATGATTTTGAAGCGGTCACCGCTAGTTACGTGGATTGGCAAGCGACCGGTAAACCCGTCCATGAGTGGAGTGTTTAATAAAATGTTGCAGGTCCGTGAAGATATTCCCTTAGAGTTGCTTAGAGTCGATCCCCATCAAATTCAGGAAATTCTTTCGGGTCCAACTTTGATTCACTTACCCGGTCGGCGTAAGGAACCATTATTCGTTTCAACTCTTCTGCATGGCAATGAGAATACCGGATTTCTAGCTTTGCAAAGAATGTTATTGGAATATGGAGACCGGGAATTACCCCGCGCTTTGTCGATTTTTATTGGCAACGTTGCCGCCGCCCGGTTGGGCCGTCGTCGCCTCGATGAACAGCCCGATTATAATCGTATCTGGGGTTTGCCCGGTGACTCTCCTGAACATCAAATGATGGCACAAGTGCTCGAAATTATGGCACGTCGGCGAGCCTTTGCCAGTGTAGATATCCATAATAATACTGGGGTGAACCCCCACTATGCCTGTATCAATCACCTAGAGGTGCCATTTTTGCACCTCGCCCAATTATTTTCCCGTACCGTAGTGTATTTTATTCGACCCGAGGGCGTACAGAGTATGGCCTTTGGCAGAATTTGTCCGGCAGTAACCATAGAATGTGGTCATGTTGGCGAAAAATCTGGCATCGATCACGCCCATGAATTCTTACACGCTTGTCTCAATCTTGCACAAATCCCCGATACGCCGGTGTCGCCACAAGATGCGTCACTGTTTCACACGGTAGCGACTCTAACGGTACCTTCTGGTGTTAGCTTTGGGTTCGGAAATGAAGCAGCGGATATTTTATTCGATACGAAAGTGGACCATTTGAATTTCTGTGAATTGCCTCCGGGGACCCATTTGGCCGATCTAAAAGGGGATCCTCGTGCCCGTTTAGAGGTCATCGATGAAACCGGTCAGGAGGTCGGTGATCGATTTTTATCCTATCGAGACTCAAAGATTTTCACCAAAGTCCCGGTCATGCCCTCCATGTTTACCTTAAATCGTGAAATCATTCGCCAAGACTGTCTGGGGTACTTCATGGAACGCATGGCCATTCCGGAAAAAATCAGTTAAACACTTAACATTTCTAGCTATTTTCTTGTCTACCAAGGGGTTTTCCGCTACAAGTCCTCCCCATATCTTCCTCTTCCAGTGTCCCAAAAGAATAAATTAATTTTCAGGAGCTACTTCGTTGACTCTCAGTCCAACAATCGGGCGTATGATTTATTTCATTCTGGGGCTTGGCTTTTGTATGTCTTTGTTCTCCATGGCCTCTCTATGGGCTCAAGATGATCCAGAAACTTTGCCGAGTTTCGAAAATACCTGGGTTCAACCCAAGCGGGTTAGCTTGGAAGAAAAGAAAAAAATCACGATTGCTATCGTTCAAGACGGGCCCTCTCCCTATTACACCAAGCTCAAACAAGAGATTGAAAAGGAATTTAACCATGTGATGGGTCTGATGGGGGAAGAAAAAGAAATTGTTTTCAAAAGCGAAGGGTTTAATGCGGGTTGGAACCCCAGGGCAATTACATCTCTAATTGGTAAGGCCCTGGTGGACCCAGAGGTCGACATCGTATTGACCTTGGGAATATTATCCGCACAAGGAGCAGCGAGTCCCTTAATGTTTTTGACTAAACCGGTGGTCTCTACCTTGGTGGACCGTTCGGAATTGTTGAGTTTGCCTATGGATGCTGAAGGCAAATCGAAAAAATCCAATTATACCTTTGTGGTGTTGAATCTCCCTGTGAGTCGTGACTTTGAGACCTTCCATAAAATTATTCCATTCTCAAGCGTGAGTGTATTGGGAGATGGTTTAGTCCTAAAAAATTTACGTGGATTAAATAAGATAAAGCGGGAGCTAGAGGAAAAACTGCAAGTCAAGATTGATGTGGTTGCAGGAGGATCCCAAGCCGATGAATATTTAAAATATCTCAGTCATCATACGCCTGCGGTCATGGTGGGTGTGCTGCCCAGATTGTCTCCCGAAGAGCGCAAGAAACTCATCAAAGGCATCAATCAATTGGGCATTCCTAGTTTTTCTTTGGTGGGTTATTCCGATGTGGATGAAGGCATTATGGCCGGCCTAGTACCTGACACTTTTGAGCGCACGGCAAGACGCGGGGCTTTAGATTTGCAACAGGTGGTCTTGGGTTTCAAGGCCGACGAATTGTCGGTATTGATGCCCATACAGGCTAGTCTTTTAATCAACGGTAAAACGGCTCGAAAGGTGGGGTACTCTCCTGACTTTTTGACGGTGCGTACGTCCAATTTTATTCTCGACGAGCCTTTTGCCAAGGCGGAACCCTTAGATTTGAATAAGGCCATCACTATGGCGGGAGAACGCAATATCGATGTGCAAATCTCCGAGGCCAATACTCAATCGCAGAAACAGCAGAGCAATATTCAGAGAAGTTTTTTACTACCACAAGCGGATAGCTCGATTACCTATACCCAAATCGACCGTGACCGTGCCATCGCTTCGGCGGGCAGTTTGCCGCAGCAACAAACTTCGGGGAATTTGAATTTTTCTCAAATGGTTTTTGACGATGGTCTCATCAGTCAATACCGCACTTCTAAGCGCACCTATAATAGTGCCAAATTCGATCAGGCTTCGGTTCGCCTAGACAGTATGCTCGACGGTGGCTTGCGTTACCTTGAT
>JAJFLL010000221.1 GCA_021772695.1 Deltaproteobacteria bacterium | reverse complement strand
GCGACACAGGTAAAATGCCAGAGTTGTGTACGGCTGGGATTTTTTTCTGTGGGCCATTTAATAGTAAGGGGGGGGTAAAATTTTTGGGAAGTTGTGGCTTGGATCATTCCGATCGCGCCTCGGGGTTCTCGGGCGAAGATGACGATATAACGCTTGGCCGAATCGGGACATTCTTCTTCGCTGAAGACCGCCGTAAATTTTATGTTACCTCCACCCATCTTTTGCACGCACATGCGACGTTGTTTGGGCAAACCGTAACCGTAGTCGGGATTCCAGGCGAGGGCCCCTGGCGGCAGTAAAAAAAATAGACCTAAGAGAAACATCGTAGGTCGCAAAACCGAAAATATAAACATCTGGAGCTGATCGCTAAATTATTTCTCTCCAATTGAAAAGCCTTTGAGGACTGGGGGCTTAAAACCCCCTAGAAAGAGGTCAAAATCGGTCCCTTGGGGAGCGAAAACCTCGAAAAAGGTACAAAAATCAATTGGACAAGGGCCTGTACATATTAAGATCGCTAATTTCAATGACTTAGACTGAAATGGTGTTTTTTAAAACTTAGACATTTTGGCACAGTCATTGCTTAATTATACAGTACTCCTGAAATAAACTGGCCACCCTAGGTGGTCATCGGTTAAGATAAACCTTAGACTTTTTAGAGGGTTTCCCCATGGTAGACGTAAAAAAATCAGCTCCAATCACCCCCCCGGCTTCTCGAATCGATGGTGCCTCGGCTCCTACGGTGGCAACCCCTCAGGTTCCCAACACGGCCCAAACCGGGAAGAACACCCCCAATATTTCCGATTTTCAACGCATTACCGGATCTTCCGGCGGTCGAATGGGTCTTACGGGTCGAGCGAGCCGTGCTCCTCAAATCGAGGTGAGTGGTGTTCGTGATACCGCGGCCGGCCATTTTGCAAGAATCGAAGAATTCGGCGAAATTAAAATTCCTACTCCTGTTTTGGAGCACCTGTTATATAGTTAATCATGTCTAAAGCACGTCCCCCATTACGCGATTATGAAGAATTCAAACGTCGCGTTTTGGAACTTCCGCCCGAAAAGCAAATCGAGATTCTCAATAAATTATACGAATTGGTTTACGATAAGTTCGATGATGAGGTTTGGCGGGCCATGGCCACCGCCATCAAACATGCCAAAGACTCTGGTTTAGAAGGCCATGAAGATTTTCAAATCGAAGATAAAGACCTCAAGAAACTAACCCATATTCAAGATTCTTTCCGCCGCAAAAAAGATTCCTAATCCCAAAATTTCCATAGATTCCGGTTGTCATGGCGACCTCACATGCTAAGATGGCCCCATGGCCTCAAAGGTTACAGGTTCAAAAGGTGCCAGTTCAACCGCGGCTCCTCAGCCCACGGGACCTGTACAAGCCACGCCTGCAGCCAAAAGCCCACCACCAGCTGAGTTAGATGGTTTTGCTCAGGCAGCCAAAGGTCTTCTCGCCTATAAGTCTTCTCCACTGGCGTCAGGGGCCATGAAAATCTTCGGCGACAATGTTATTCTTCCCGCCCATTTGACTGACCCCGATGATCCCCGAAATGATCCAAAATACCTCAGACTTTTATCGGCAGTGTTGGGTTTAGATGAATTAGAACGCTACTTCGTTACCCTCGATGGCAAAAAACAAGAGGAATATTTGATTCATAAAGCCAAACAACGTGAAGAAAAGTTAAAGCGTGACGAAGAAGAACGCGAAGCAAAAGAGGAAGAAAGGCGGGCCGATAGAAATGGCTCCGAAGCCGATTAGTACTGGTTGTTCAACTACTCCCGAATACGTTTTAAATAATTCCTTAATGCCTGAGATGTTTCTCCTTCCGGCAATGTCGCATCAATAATTACAAATTTTTTTTCGTCGTTGGCCAATTTTAGTGCCTGAAGGAATTCCCTTTTTGTTCTAGCGGTGAGGCCTCTGCCATTCCAATTCTCAGCCATTTTTGCATAATTCCAGGGAGGTAAATCGAAATAATTCGATTCGGGTTGGATGGTTTTTAACATTTCCCAGCGGTGGTTATTAAATACGATAACGATGGGATTAATTTTTAGCCGGTGACAATGAGAAATCTCGGCACCGGTCATTTGAAACGCGCCGTCGCCAACCAAAATGAGCGGTCGGGGCGCACCTGCCAATTGGGCACCCATGCCTGCAGGAACTCCGAATCCCATGGTGGCATAATATCCGGATGCCAATAAATCTGGCGTTTCAACTTCAATGGAGGCGAATAAACAGTCTCCGTTGTCGGCAATAACCGGACGAGCGCCATGCTTTTTAAAAATATAATTGATACCCTGGACAATGGCTTCCACCGTCAAGGGTGAGTCATTAAAAAATTTTTCCGTTTTCAATTTGGGCAGGCTGGTAAAGTGTTTCACCCTTTGGGTGTCCCCTTTTTTAGAAATATTTTGTAGCTGGTGAATCAGCCGAGGCAAAGGAACGTTTTTATAATGGTGATGAGCCACGCTAACCTCTCGATTCAAGGCATGAATGATATTTTTGGGATTTAGGGTACGTAGCCTTAATGCAAAATTAGTATCTGCAAATAGAACTCCTAATAGTAAGAGTGCATCGGAATTTTCTACCAAATCTTGGACCTTGGGATGGCCCGCAGGCCCCAGATAGATCCCGGAAAATTGTGGGTGGTCCATGGGAAAGGTCGAACGCCCCATAAAAGAACTGACTACGGGAATTTGTATTTTTTCGGCCAATCGTACCACCTCGTGCCTGAGGTCAAAGCGGTGTACTTCAACTCCAACCATCATGACCGGGCGTTTAGCATGAGATAGTTTTTGTACGATTTCTTCGGCGCATTCGCCGGTAGCGGCCAAATCTTCTGGAAGGGAAAAATTCTCTACTTTAAGATTTGGGAACAGTCTTTCATTAACCCGGTCTCGGGGGATTTCGATGTATACCGGGGAAGAAAGCTGTGTGGCAATGGTTAAGGTTTTTTCAATCAATGCCGGAGCGGTTTCTAAATCTTCTAAAATTGCTTGGGCAGAGGTGATCTCTTGAAAAATATTTCTTTGGCTCTGAATGGTTTTCGCCTGATGGTGGAAGGAAATACCACTACCCCGCTCGGTCATGCCAGGTGCTCCAGAAATAATGACCAGGGGTGATTTTTCTGCGTAGGCACAGGCCACTCCATTGATCATATTGAGGGCTCCGGCACCAAAGGTAGTAGCCACCACGCCAAGGTCACCGGAGATTCGACTGAAACCATCGGCGGCGAAGGCAAGACCGGGTTCATGAGAAAGGGTGATGAGTTGAATTTTTTTATAATTTTCGAGGGCCTGAAAAAAATTTAGGGCAAAGTCTCCTGGGATGCCAAAGACCTTCCTTACCCCACGGCGGTATAAGGCATTGAGGAGAAATTGTCCCAAGGTGTCTTGCCTTTTCATCTGAGACCATTATACCTTGAGATGAAGATGGAGGAAAACCATAGCATGCCCTCTCGAAAAAAAATTTGGGCTGGAACCTTCCATGTGGTGGGAGGAGGATGTTTTGGCAGTCAATACGTGCGGTGGTTGCTTCGTGCGCGTCATTTAGGCTGGTTGGAATTTGAAAATATCAAAATTATCGACCGGAATGCCAATTGCCTCTGGCAGCAGGAGGGCACAACTGAGAATGGGGTGGAGTGGGTTCAGGAAGATTGGATTCAATATTTTTCCGGATTGCTCAGGGCCAATCAACAAAGTTCCCTGGCCCAAAAGGATCGAATCGATCATTGGGTTCCCGCACCCTTGAGTCCCCATATTTTATTTGAGGGTTTTTTACAGGCGGCCCACGCCCAACATCCGGGCTTACTCTACGATGAACAGCCGTTCCGTGATCCCGTGGCAACCCCAGTCCAAATTCCCCTGGAGCATGGGCCCTTAGCGGTTAGTTTCGCCCAGTGGCAATGTCCGGTAAATTGCATTGAACCGACGACATGCCCGGCAATACACGAATCGCGACATTGGGATATGAAGCGACAACTACAAGAATATTTTTCAGAACAATCAGAAGGTGTGTCGTGGCATGTCTTGCAATGTCAGCACCTTTTACACGGCGTGGGTACCATTCCCATGGAATCCATTAGGCAAGAATATGAAAAATTTCTCCGGGCATTGAAAAAGGGTGACCCCCTCGAATTGGTGGTGGCCACCGTGTCAGGATGCCATGGCTTGGTGGGAAAAGCCGGTCTGAGATGGGCTAGCGAATAAGTTAAAGCCTGAGTCTGAAGGCGATAATTCCTATTAAAAAAAGCCCAGCGATCAAGACAATGAAATTTAGATATACCGATAAGCGATGTTGACGTTTGAACTGGATCTCTAATTTTTGCGCACGCGGAGTTTCAGCTTCCAGGCTTTTCATTTCAACTTTTGTGTTATGGGCCTGCGGTAAGATCACCAGGCCAGCATAAAGTGTTGCGCTCATCATTAAACCAATAAGTATCAAGCGCAACACTGGCCATTGTCTGACAAAAACGGCTTCAATGAGGGTGGTAACTAAAAGGAAGCCACCGGCCCAATAACCTACCATGTAATATCGAGGAAACAGTGCGCTGATCACCTGACCGGCCATTTCACGGGGTAGAGTGGCGAAAAGGGTAGGGGTGGTCAGAAATGAAAAAAAGAAGATGGAGCCTACCCAAAGGCTAATACTTAAAACGTAAATCCATTGTATAAAAAAAGACATGGCCCAAGTCGTAGCCCCAAGTGAATGCATTGGTCAATGGAAGCTTGAATGGGACCACCGTCAGGGTGGGGAACATTGTCCTTGAAGGGAGCCCGGGGGATTGGTATGCCTTTTCTTCCCAAACCACCTGGGGATGTGTCACGTAACTTGTTGAAATTTAATGTGAATATTAAAAGAGTTTTTTATGGCCCGTGATTCCAAAGTAACACCCATTACCCGAAATGAGCCACGCACCTTTTATGCCACGCGCATCGCCCATGCGGTCGCTGGCGAGGTCTGGGATCTATGGACGGTTCAGGATGGGCGTCGCGTGGGTTCCCTTTCGGTGGTTGATGACGGAGAAGTCATTTACGGCTTGGCAGTGGTTCGTAAGGGAACCGACCATGAAGAATTGACCGACCTGATGGACTGTCTGTACCCTCCACAATGTACCGAGGCCTCCAGGCAAGAATTGATGATTGTGGACTACGACGAAGATCCCAAAGTTTACGACATGGCACTGGAATAATCCTTTCTCATAAAAAAAGGCGAACCGAAGGGTTCGCCTTTAAAATCCTACAAGCTTATTAAACCTACCCGTGCTTGCTGAAATATTCTTTGGAATTTTTGACGTCAGGCTTGATGGTATCGGATCCCGGTTCCCATTGAGCCGGACAAACCTCGCCATGTTTTTGGTTGAATGTCAGGGCATCAACCATGCGAATGGCTTCATCAATATTGCGACCTAGGGGCAGATCATTGATGACCTGATGGCGCAGTTGACCTTCTTCATCAATTAAAAAGGTGCCGCGCAACGCAATTCCGGCGTTTTCCAGCAATACTCCATAGGATCGAGCGATGTCCTTGGTCATGTCAGCGACTAATGGATATTTGATTTCTCCGATTCCACCATCTTTGCGTGGAGTATTTCTCCAAGCCAGGTGACTGAAGTGGCTATCGATGGAACAGCCCAGAACCTGGACGCCTCTTTTTTCAAATTCCCCGATCTTGTCAGAGAAGGCGATGATTTCAGTGGGGCAAACAAAAGTGAAATCTAAGGGGTAAAAAAACAGGATGACCTTCTTGCCCTTAAAATCAGATAGTTTGATTTCTTTGAAAGAACCGTCGGGCATGACGGCCTGGGCTTTAAAATCAGGGGCTTTTTGCTGAACTTGCATGATATCTCCTTTAAAAATCTCGGGGAGCCGAGTTCTTATAATATTGCTTTACCTATTGCACCTTAAGACTGCCATGCCTTTAGGCTCTGGCCCACCAAACGCCTTAGCTAGGCTTGGCTCAAAAAATGCGGATATTGCAGCCTACCCGTAACAAGGCTTTTACGGGCAGTCAATATGAGAGCTAGCTTATATGGAAAGGTGTCAATTTAGTCTTGTGGAAACTTCTGTGCCAAATAACTGATGATATCTCGCACACTAATCACCTGATAGTTGCCATCGTCTTTTAAAATAGGGACATGCCGGTATCCGCGCATGGACATTTTGTTGAGTGCGTGGACGAGCTTGTCCTCTTTGGTGAGGGTGTCGGGATTGGGGGTCATGATTTTCTTAATGGGAGTGGTTTTTAGGTCAAAGCCCCGATGAATCACCTTTTGCAAAATGTCTCTGACCGTTACAATGCCGATTAATTTTTTCCCTTCGACGACTAGGCAGCATTGATTGTCTTGTCCTAGTTTTTCGGCCACCTCGACTAGGGGAGTTTCAGGAGAAACCGCCCAAGTATTGCATTTTGCCACGTCTAATATAGGGTCTTTGACGAGCCCTTGTTCTAAGGAATCTTTTGGATGAGTGCCGTCGAACTGTGTAAGGTCTTCGTTACAGCTTTCGCAGGTATCTACGCCTTTAATATTTTCGTGACCACAAAAGGGACATTTCATGACTGCTCCTCTAAGCCTTATTTTCGACGATCCAGGTATCACCGCTATTGAGTAGTTTTTCCATATCGCCTGGACCGGTTTTTTCTATGGCGTCTTGAACTTGTGCCTGCACCATTTCATCGTAGGTGGATTTTTGAATGGCTCGGAATACACCTAGAGGCACCGGTAATCCGGGAATTTCTTCCATGCGGGCCAGCAGGTGAGCGTAAACAGAATCATCTTTAGTGGCATGATGAACCATGAGGTCATCGGGCGGGGAGTCGGCCTCGAAACTCACTACTTCCATGCTGCCCTGATTTAATTTGATACCCTTGTTTAGTTCCTTGCCAAAAATCAGAGGTTTGCCGTCTGCTAATTTAATGCTCAAATCGTCTCGTGTTTGTTTGTCGCTCACTTGAGTAAAGGCATTGTCGTTAAAAATGACGCAATTTTGATAAATTTCCACGAAGGCAGATCCCTTGTGTTCACCGGCGGCCTTCAAGACTTCAGTCATGTGCTTGATATCGGTATCGTGGGTGCGGGCCACAAAGGTAGCTTCAGCGGCCAAGGCCAAGGCGGTGGGATTTAAGGGGTAGTCTACGCTGCCGTAAGGCGTCGATTTGGTTTTTTTGCCGTATTCACTGGTGGGCGAATATTGCCCCTTGGTCAGGCCGTAAATGCGGTTGTTGAATAGAATAATCTTTAGATCGACATTGCGCCTCAGGGCGTGGATTAAGTGATTACCGCCAATGCTCAAGGCATCACCGTCTCCGGTGATGACCCATACAGAAAGGTCGGGCCGGTGGGCCTTTAACCCCGTGGCGATGGCCGGCGCTCGGCCGTGGATCGTGTGGAACCCGTAGGTTTCCATATAGTAGGGAAAGCGTGAGGAGCATCCGATCCCGGATATAAAGGCGTACTTTTCTCGGGGTATTCCCAATTGGGGCAACACGTTTTGTAGGGTGGCCAGGATGGCATAATCACCGCAGCCCGGGCACCAGCGTACATCTTGATCACTGGTAAAATCTTTTCGAGTCAGTTTTTCATTTTTAACGACTTCGAGCGACATTTTTGACCTCATGGGTTGAGGAGAGAAGTTTTTCTATTCCTGCAGTAATTTCGGAAATCTTAAAAGGTTGTCCCTGAACTTTATTGAGCGTTTGGCAATCAATCAGATATTTTGCCCTGAGAATCATGGCAAGCTGGCCCATATTCATTTCGGGTACCAAAACTCTTCGAAAACTACCGAGGATGGATTCGAGGTTCTTCGGAAAAGGATTCAAATATCGTAAATGAATGCTGCTTACCGAGGCACCCTGCTTTTGCAGTTTCTCCACGGCAGAATAGATGGCACCGTAGGTGCTGCCCCAGCCCACGACCAATACGTCCCCTTCAGGCTTACCCAAGACTTCAAGGTCAGGAATATCTTGGGTAATGGCTTGGATCTTGGCAGCTCTAAGGTGAGTCATCTTTTCATGATTTTGCGGGTCGTAACTGACATTGCCGGTGACATCTTCTTTCTCTAGTCCGCCTATCCGATGCTCTAATCCCGGGGTGCCAGGAATGGCCCAGGGGCGGGCTAAGGTCGATTCGTTTCTGAGGTAAGGTAGAAATTTTTCAGAAGTTAATTGTGGATGCTTTACCTCGATGGGATCGAGAGATTGATAATCGGGAATCATCCAGGGTTCGCTGCCGTTGGCCAAATAGCCGTCGGAAAGAAAAATCACGGGAGTCATATACTTGACGGCGATCTTTACCGCCTCAAGGGCCATGTGAAAACAATCCCCGGGAGTGCATGGTGCGAGAATAGCCAAAGGGCTGTCACCGTTTCTGCCGAACATGGCCTGCAATAGATCGGATTGCTCGGTTTTAGTGGGCAGACCGGTACTTGGCCCGCCTCGTTGGATGTTGAGTACGATTAAAGGCAATTCAACAATAATGGCCAGGTTCAAGGCTTCGCTTTTCAATGCCAGACCGGGACCTGAGGTTCCGGTCAATCCGATGCTGCCACCGAAGGCCGCACCGATGGCAGCGCCAATGGCGGCGATTTCATCTTCACATTGTAAGGTCTTGACCCCAAAATTCTTTCTCTTACTCAATTCATGCAGAATGTCTGAGGCCGGAGTGATGGGATAGCTGGCATATACAAGTGGTGTCTTGGCCAAGGTGGATGCGGTCACCAGTCCCAATGCAGTAGCCTCATTGCCCATGATATTGCGGTACTTGCCGGGCTTTAACTGTGCAGGCTGGATTTTGTAATGGGTGGAGATAACCTCGGCGGTTTCTGCATAATGGAAGCCTGCCTTTAGGGCTTTAATATTGGCCTCAACGACCAATTCATTTTTTGCAAATTTCTTTTTGATCCACTCAATGGTGACATCGAGTGGACGTTCGTACATCCAATACATCATGCCCAAGGCGAAAAAGTTTTTGCAGCGATCCTTGGCTTTACCTGAAATATCGATGTCGACGAGAGCGTTTTGATTCAAAGTAGAAATCGGGATGCGATAGACGCGGTAATTTTTTAAGGTATCGTCTTCTAAGGGGTTGGATTCGTAATTGGCTCGTTCCAGATTTCTCGGAATAAAGGCGTCTTCATTGATGATGACGATGGCACCATGGTGAACGTCTTTAATGTTAGTTTTTAAGGCTGCCGGGTTCATGGCGATGAGCACGTCGGGTTGGTCGCCAGGGGTACGGATCTCTGAACTAGAAAAATTCAATTGAAAAGCACTGACTCCGGGCAAAGATCCGGCTGGGGCGCGGATTTCGGCAGGAAAGTCGGGTAGGGTGCTGATGTCGTTTCCCAACACGGCGGAGGTGTTGGTAAATTGCCCCCCGGTTAATTGCATACCGTCACCGGAATCACCGGCGAAGCGGATGACGACACTTTCAAGTTCTTCGGTTTTCTTTTGAGGGTTTGCCTCAGAATGGGTGGTCATAGCTATTCTTTTTCAACTTAAGCCCCCTCGGGAGCACCACTGAATTTATGGATATCGGGGGGGAGGTTGTAAACCTCATCAGGATAGTTTTCGGCTAGATAGTAAACCACGTCACGTACTGAGAGAAGACCGACAAATTCTTCTTGGGTATTCACCACTGGAAGATGTCGGTATCGGCCTGTGTCCATAAGGCGGATAGCTTGGATCAGATGATCTTCTTCTTGGACAACAATGGGGTTTTTGGTCATGATATCATCGATGGCCGTGTCGGGATCGGCTTGGGGCAGGAGCCCTCTTTTTAGGGCGTCTCGTTCAGTGAATATACCTTGGACCTTTTTACCAGCCAAAATGATGGCGCAAAACTTCTCTTCATCTTGTAAGTGTTCGATGACATCGCCGTAGGTGGCTCCGCTTTGCACCTGAATGCCCCTTGGAACCATAACATTGCGAATTTTCTCGTTTTTTAATGCTGCTTCAAAATCCACGGAGATCGTTCCTTTTTTAACCCTATAGGCCCGGTCGCCGACCGGGGTGATGAGACGCTCTGCAATAAATATTAAAAAATAACAAGGCCTTTCACCAATTTTTTTTGTACTTTTCGCTATTCTACGCTACTGGGTTCAAAGCGCAAATATGTAATTAAACCTTGCCAAGGCTTTGGGCCAAATCTTAGGGGTTAAGTCTCATGATCACCGTCAAACGTCCCAAGTTATCATTTTGGGATCAAATCTATCTCGGGGCCATATTTCGAGGAATGCTCATTACCATTAGGCATGCCCTGAGCAATATGCTGACCCAAAAAGGCATTATTACCTATGAATATCCCGAGGTAAAAAAACCCATCCCCGAAAATTACCGCGCGGAACACCGACTCATGCAGCGCCCCGACGGTACTCCTCGGTGTACGGCTTGTATGCTTTGTGCAACGGCTTGTCCTGCCGACTGTATCGAGATCGTGGCAACGGAACACCCCGATCCTCGGGTGGAAAAATATCCCGCCATTTACAATATCAACCTATTACGATGTGTGTACTGTTCCTTGTGTGTAGAGGCCTGTCCCTGCGATGCGATTCGAATGGATACCCAAAAGGTTGAACAGGCCGGGTATACGCGGGAACATTTTATCGTCGATAAAGAATATTTGATGCAGAATCATCCCGAAGGCAAAAGTCCTTATTCCATTGCCTTGTACTAAGGAGCAAGGCGTAATCTTTTTAAATCATGGGTAAAACTCACCGTATTACATTATTAGAGGGCGATGGCATTGGTCCTGAGATTTGTGCCGAGGTACAAAAGGTGGCCCAGTCCACCGGAGTAAAGATTATTTTTGAAACGGCCTATGCGGGTCTTATTGGTATCGAAAAGTGCAATGACGTCTTGCCTGATGCTACCTTGAAGCTCATCAAGAAAAATAAAGTGGCACTCAAGGGACCACTTACCACTCCCATCGGCAAAGGTTTTACTAGCATAAATGTACTGCTTAGAAAAAAATTGAAGCTCTACGCAAACGTGCGCCCCGTACTTAGTCTGCCTTCCTTGAGTTCTTATAAAAAAGTTGACTTGGTTATCATGCGGGAAAATACCGAGGGTCTCTATGCGGGCATCGAACACGAGATCGCCCCTGGTGTTGTAGAAAGCATCAAGGTAGTGACAAAGTTAGCTTCTCTACGAATCGCTCGCTACGCCTTTGAATTTGCCAAAAAACAAAAACGAAAG
>JAJFLL010000023.1 GCA_021772695.1 Deltaproteobacteria bacterium | reverse complement strand
ATCTTGAAGGGAGGTATTGGGCAGAATCACCGCAAATTCCTCACCGCCATAGCGCGCCACAGCATCAATGTCTCTAAGGTTGGCATTCATGGTGGCCGCCAAATCAATTAACAGGCGATCCCCTTCTACATGTCCGAAGGTATCATTAAATTTTTTAAAATGATCCACGTCGATCATTAATAATGACAGGGGCCTTTGAAACCGCTCTGCCCTTTTGATTTCATTTTCAAGGATTTTGTGAAAATGGCGGCGGTTAAACACCTGAGTTAAATCATCGATAAGCGATAATTCTTTGGTCTTCGCATACAATCGGGCATTTTCGAGGGCGATGGCCACTTGCCCTGCAATGATAGCCAACATGCGCATTTCTTGTTCTGAAAATGCATCAATGTCTCGGCGTGAGAAATTGATCACTCCTAGCACTTGATCTTTTGCCAAAATAGGAACGCTGAAAAAGGATCCGTTTTCAGCTTTAACTCCCTTGTAGTGCAAATATTCTCTGTTTGAGGAGGTGTCGGGTATATAAATGGGTTCCTTACTCTTCACCGCATGACCGGATACCCCCTCTCCGAAGCGAAAAACAACCTCACGAATCTGATCACCTCGGCGAAACCCACTGGCAGCCTTTACCTCTAGCTGCTGGGTTTCTTCATCACACAGCAGGACCGCAAAATCGTCTACTTCCATATTTTTTACGATAACCTCACACAACCTGTTGCACAATTCTTCGGTGTCGATACTGGAAGTTAGAGATTGGGAAATGGTATAGAGAATGGAAAGTTCTTTTAGACTTTCTTCCAACCGGCGATTGGTACTGGTAATGATAGCGGCCTTTTCTTCTAACAGGCCTTTGTACCGCAGTTCTTCTTGAGCCACCGTCAATTGGTGTTCGGCATGCAATCGATTTTCTTCAAGTCCGTTAATCTTTTCGAGCATTTCATTGAACTGGCTGGCCACTTGACCGATTTCATCAGGGGTTTCAACATTAGCTCGGGTCTTAAGGTCGCCGGCTTCAGCTTGATGAATAGCAGACATCAATCGGCTGAGTGGACGCTGCACCAATAGATTGGTCGCAATGGCAATCACCAAAAAGGAGAAAGCTGCCATCAAAATACCCATGACCAATAAAATTTGAATGAGACTGAGTTTACTGATGAGGGGGATTTGAATCGCGCCGAAAACCGCCTCAAGCATGAGGGTCACCAAAAATATGGCGGCACCGGTCCACAACCCGATTTTGAGGCCCAGGTTTTCACGGATGAGATGCAACCCCCGTGAAATATTCAGACCATTTCGGCTCATTGAAAACTTCTCCTCTAGCCTTCCCCCAACCGATCCGATAATTCCAAATAGGATAAAGGTCATTGGCACAGTGTGTCAATGGAAGAAGCCACCTTAGCAGCCTTAGTTTTTATTTAATAAAATCAATTAGATATACCACAAATCGCTTATCTCCTTTTCAGAATGGGGAAAAATCCTTAAATAGCGGCACATGGATGTCCTAAAAAGCTCTGTGGAGACCTTAGTCGAGCGGCTACCTGACTTGGCCGCCGTACAGTTTTATTCGGAAACCGATTCAACCAATCTTCAGGCCATGGCCTTAGGAAGAAACGGAGCGGCCGTTCCACAATTGGTCGTAGCCGATGCCCAAACTGCCGGACGTGGTCGCAGGGGCCGTCCTTGGGAATCGACTCCGGGCCTCGGTTTATATTTTTCCCTTTTGATCAAACCCGAATTGCCCCTCGCCCAGGCGCCACTACTGACTTTAGCCACCGGCTTGGCCGTTCAACAAGCTTTGAACCAATTAGAAATTAAATCGGTCATGATCAAATGGCCCAATGATATTTTGATTTCAGGAAAAAAGATCTGCGGAATATTATCAGAAGTAGAAAGCCAGGGTAGCCAATTACTTTTTGTAGTTCTGGGCATCGGGCTCAATGTGCATCAACAGGTTCAAGATTTTTCAAAGGAATTAAAAGATACCGCGGGCTCGCTTTCACAGGTTTGCGCCCAAGAATTAAAACGAGAAACCCTACTAGAAAAAATATTGCACCAATTGTTTAAAGAAATAAAGGCATTGGAATCCGGCAAGATTTCGGATTTAATAAAACGCTGGGAAAACCATTCGGGATTTATCGGCAAGACCATTTCGGTGCAACAATCCGATGGAACCGTAATAGGTGAGGTGCTAGGGCTAAACGATTCCGGGCATCTACTGTTAAAAACCGAAGCCGGAAAAACCATAACCTTAATCTCCGAAGACACGACGCTACTATAAATTATGTTACTCGCCATCGATGTGGGAAATACCAATATGCTGGTGGGAGTTTTCTCGAAAAATGAGTTACTCCACCACTGGCGATTGGAAACAAAAAAAGAACGCACGGCAGATGAATTCGGCATTTTTTTTAAAGAATTGTTTGAATTTGCTGGAATGAATTTTTCCAGCATTGATTCCATCATCATTTCTAATGTGGTCCCGCCCCTAGAGTTCAGCCTAGTGAGAATGTGTGATCGGTACTTTAACCTTGAACCGAGATTCGTCACCGAGAAAATCAAATTACCGATCAAAATCGGAGTAACCAATCCAGAAGAAGTTGGCGCCGACCGAATCGTAAACGCGGTAGCCGGGGTCATTCAGTACGGTTGCCCTTTGATATTAGTGGACTTCGGCACCGCTACTACTTTTGATTATATTGATGCCAAAAAGATCTACCAAGGTGGCTGTATCGCCCCTGGAATTTCCGTCTCCAACGAGGCCCTTACCCTGAAGGCATCGAAACTACCCCGTGTAGAAATCAAACAGCCCAAGCGCATTATCGGGCGAAATACTATCGAGAGCCTGCAAGCCGGAATCTTCTATGGCTATACGGGCATGGTCGATTCCATCGTCACTGAAATGAAGAAAGAGGCCAAGGGAAAATGTCAGGTAGTGGCCACCGGTGGTTTTTTAAGCCTGATCACCCAAGCCAGCAAGACCATCAAAAAAGTGAATCCCTTTCTTACCTTAGAAGGTCTTAATTTTTTAGCTTCTTATGCTAAGAAGAAAAAGTAGTATTTTTGTTTCCCATCTTATTCCCCCGTATTTTGTTTATCGTAATATTTCCTCGAATCTATACTGATTGTGCCTTCGGCAATAAACCCTAAGATTTTCATTGGAATGCTCACCACCAGTACTAAAGGGGTATTTATGATCCAATTCTAACTGGTGGTTTGATCCACAGGATTTTTGTATTCTCGAATCTCGATATTGACATCTATAGTTATCTCTTCGGTAGATTTGATCTCTGAGTTGGTTGGGAATGTACCGGGTTCTTGGAACCGCCGACGTCGGCGGTGCTAGTTTACTTGATTGTTCTACAGTCTTTCTTGTCACCAAATTTAGTTTTGTTGTTTTCTTCGTCAACAGGAATGCTTCTTTTGGATCGTCTGTCACCGCCGACGTCGGCGGTGGCGTTGGTTTTAGCTGTTGCTGCGTTGGGCAGGGTGGCTGATCGACTGCTTTCCTGATCAGGCTTCCCCCCAGGGCCCGGGCTCCACAAGGGGCCCCGGCCCTGGGGGATTCTTTAGTATTTGGAGATTTCTTTTGTGCTTTGAGATGGTCTGCGGGGGGTAAATTCTCGGGGCTTGGGTTGTGGGTTTTTGGAGATTGTTTGGCAGATTCTTGTTTCTTTCTTTTCTCTATGCGCTCGGCCCGTCGTTGTGGGTCTAGCTTGTCTAAGGCCAACTCCGTTAATTTGTTGAATAATACTTCATATTTTCCCTCGGGATTGGTGTGGGAGGTGAGAGATTTTAGCCTTTGCATTTTGTTCATTAGCTCTGCATCGGCTACAAATTGAATCAAGGTCTTGGATTCTGAAAGAGGCTTGGTCTTTTCAAGGGGCATAGCCCCTTCTGGGAAGATTTTAACCAATTGCCTCTCACATTCCCGACTGGAGGTGCCCTCGAGTTGATTCAATAACTCAAGTTTTTCAGTAGGCTTTAACAATGGGGCCTTTTCCATTTTACGCTTCTTATCTTCCCGCTGGATAAAGCCCTGCACCTGGGAGGCCACACTTAAGGAGATTTCACCGGATTCAATCTTGGGCTCTACCTCCGGTAAGGCCTTCATCAAGCGCATGGCTTGAATACGGCGTTGGGCAGCACCTTCCGAATAAGATAGGGCCTCGGTCAAGAAGGCAAACAGACTAGGATAGCCCATCTTGAGATAGAGCTGACGATTTTCGACTTCTTTTAGATACCGCAAGATCTCTAAGAGCATCTCCCGCTCTTGGGCGACCAGGTCTTTCAGATCAGTGATCAACAAATCATTGGAAATTTGACTCAAGCGATTCAAGGTGGCCTCCTATTCTTTCATTAGAACCAGAAACCACTATAACCCAGCTTTTACACACCCTGTGAAACGCACCCAGATCAACAACAAGAATGGATTTTTGGAATTTTAAAAGCGAAGGGCCAAATAAGTTGTACGCTAAATCTCGACCCACCCAGAACGAATAAACAATAAAATATTTCGAATAAACAAAAACAACCGAACCACCCCCAAAACCCCGTCAAC
>JAJFLL010000220.1 GCA_021772695.1 Deltaproteobacteria bacterium | reverse complement strand
AGCCTTTTAATGGCATTGTATTTCTTTGGTTCCAGAGTGACATCGGGAATTTCATCGGGCGGTAGATCTTGATAAATAGCGGCGGAATCGATGGCCGCTATTTTTTCGCCTTCCTTCGCCTCGATTTCACCGGTAGTGGCCTGATCGGCCTCAGCACCACTTGGAGTCAAGGCAAGGCCTTGATAAGGGAAGGAACGAATGTCAAAACCCTTGCCAGTATAATTTTGCACATAGATTCGGTCTGAGCCAATTTGCGGTGCGAAAAGTCCCGTTATTACGTTCGATACCTGCTCTTTAACACCGGAATTGAAATTATAACGCCAAACGTTGGTGACGCCGGTGACATCACTTGTAAAATATAGATTGGCGCCATCTTGAGAGTAGACTGGTGTCATGTCGATGGCCGCATCATCGGTAATTTGCCGAGCCACTTGTCCCTGCATATCAATGATCACGATATCTCGTTGCCCGTTCTTCCATCGGCTAACCGCGATGTGTTTTCCGTCAGGAGAGAACCGTGGATTGCTGTATTGCACGGCCCGTTCAAAGGGGGTGATAGCCCGGCTGTTCTTGGCTTCGAGATCGTATAAAAATAATTGGGTGCTGGTTAACTTGTTGGCCACATAGACCAAGGTTTTGCCGTCGGGAGCATAGTCGGGATGAAAGGCTCGCTGCCCCTTTGTGATGCGTTTGGATTTTTTGGTTTCAAGGTTTAGCTCAAAGACGTCGAAGTAGCGGTAATATCTTTTGTACCTAGAGATAGTGCTGTAGGCGATTTTTTTTCCGTCAGGGGAAAAGCTATACTGATTGCCCGCACCTTTTAAAAGCTTGCTGTCTTCCTTGGTCTGCAGGTTTATCATGCGGATTTCGGTAGGGTTGAAGTAATCGCTGCGTGAATAGACCAAACTATTGCCGTCGGGGCTCAAGGTTGGATTTGCAATGGACCCATTTTTATTGCGATAAATTTCGGTCAAGGGGGTCAGCCCCTTGGTCTCAATATCGGATTTTTGTTTGGTGTATTTTTCGGTGAGGTGATCTTTCCATTCCGATTTCAATTTGAGAAAATTTTTGTTTTCAAAAGTCTTTCTGGCCTTATTGTTCAGTGAGAAAACCCACAGGGAATTGCTGTAGCGTTTCGAGAACTCGACTACTTTGTCTTGGCCGTAGGTGTCGGCTAGGTAGGTCCAAAACATGCCGCCATAGATATAAGCCGCATTATAACTGGGCCATTTAAACATGCTGCCCGACATTTGGTCGATGGTGAGAAACTGGTCGTTGAGAATGTCGGTGCGCAACATCATTTCCGAGAAGGAGCTATTGGAACGCCCTTTGCCCGTTAAGGACTCTTGTTGTACGGAGATTCCTTCGCGAACCCAGCCTGGAGTCAGGGCATTGGGAGTGACGATACGTCCCAAGACATATCGAAGGGGCTTGGCGATGCCGCCAATCATGTCGAGGTGCATAGTATGGACCAATTCATGGCGGAATAAATCTTCGAGCCAATTGTCGTAATAACTCAAGGTGGAATCGGCCTGCGGTGGGGCGATCAATAATAAAATATAATTATAGGGCAGGGTGGTGGTGAGGCCGTTGCTAATATCGGTGGTGTCGGACAATACTAATTCGATGCGGCCCCAGGGTTTCCATTTGAAATGCGGGCTGAGTTCCCCGTAAACTTTTTCAGCGATGACCGTCATGCGGTAGGCGGCTTCTTCGATACCCGCGTAATAATGAATGTTGAAGTGCTCCGTGCTCAAAGTATACCACTTGAGTTTGGGATCGGTCAGCGCTCCTTGGGAAGGAGTGGCTTGAAAAAAAATGAAGAGGATGAAAAAGAGCCGGACCCATTTATGGGCAGCGCTACCTTTGGTGATGAATTTCATGTGTTTAAATGCCTTATTTTGGGGGCTTACTCCGGGCCTAGATGAGGTCCCAAGATACGGAATTTCCCAAGATTCGCAAGGAATTTGTGTTGACAGTGCCTAGGTCCCTACGTAAGTCATCTCTTCGAAATTAAAAGGGATTTTAGAAAATATAACGTGAATAACATTCTCGCAGCCATCGGCAATACTCCTTTATTGGCTCTGGGGGCCAGCGTTCCTCCGGGGCATGCGGCAATCTTTGCCAAACTAGAGATGTTCAATCCCGGCGGCTCCATCAAAGATCGCATTTGTCTTCATATGGTCCAAGCGGCCGAGGCCCAAGGAATGCTGAAGCCGGGGGGGGTGGTAATCGAGCCCACCAGCGGCAATACGGGCATCGGCCTGGCCTTAGTATGCAGTCTGAAAAAATACCGTCTCATTCTGGTGATGCCCGAAAATTACAGCAAAGAACGTCGTTATATGATGCAGCAGATGGGAGCCGAACTGATTCTGACTCCCTCAGAAGATGAAATGCCCGGGGCCATCGAACGGGCCGAACAAATGGTTTTAGAAACTCCAGGTGCCATCATGCTGAAGCAATTCTCCAATCCGGCCAATCCCGAAGCCCATCGCCTGACCACCGCCCCAGAGATATTCGCTGAAATTCCTCCGGAACAAATTGATGCCTTAGTATTGGGTGTAGGCACTGGCGGCACCCTGACGGGAGTTGGAGAAGAATTAAAAAAACGCAATCCAAAGAGTCGCATTGTTGCCGTGGAACCAGAGGAAGCGCCGGTATTGTCTGGAGGTAAGGCGGGAGTTCACCCTATTCAAGGGATCGGTCCGGGTTTTATTCCACCTATTTTAAACCGGGATTTGATTGATGAAGTGATAACCGTTAACGGAAATGAGGCCTTTCAAACGGCCAAAAGACTTTCTAAAACCGAGGGGGTCCTGGTGGGCATTTCTTCGGGGGCCGCCTTAGCTGCCAGTTGTAAGGTGGCCAAAGACCTAGGAAAAGGCAAAAAAATCGTCACTATCTTCCCTGATAAGGGCGAGCGATATTTTAGTATCGAAAAATATTTTAAAATCCATTAGGGTTCAGAGCTTAGAAGTTTAGGTGAAAGGAATATCTATGGCGGATCTCATTAAACGTAAAATCTATTTAACCTTTCCAACTGAGACGGTAACCGATGCCATCATTTGTGATATGTATGATAAATTTCGGGTTAGATTTAATATTCGCTCCGCCTCGGTAAATGACTCCGTCGGCTTGATCGCCTTAGAGCTTGAAGGCAATGAAGAGAAAATCAACGAAGCCATCGAATACTTTCGCTCCCGCGGCTTGACTGTCGAACCCATCGAAATGAATATCATCGCCGGATAATTTTAAGTTTTCAATAATCTACCTGTTTTCCGGCTCCTTACAGGCCCCATGCTTCATTCTATTCTAGAAAAAATCGGGAATACCCCCTTAGTGCAATTAAGAGAGATTGGTAGGGATTTACCCGCCAAGGTAAAATTATTTGCCAAGGTGGAATATTTCAATCCCGGGGGATCCGTAAAGGACCGACCGGCCTTGCGGATGATCCAAGAAGGCATTCGGTCCGGAGATTTGACCAAAGATCGCATCATAATGGATCCTACCAGCGGAAACACCGGGGTGGCTTATGCCATGATCGGTGCAGCCTTGGGGTACTCCGTTGAATTGGTGGTTCCCGAAAACGTCAGTCAACAACGTAAAGACATGGCTTTAGCCTTTGGCGCCCAATTGACCTATTCCTCGTCTATGGAAGGTTCCGACGGTGCCATCCGTCTGGCTCATCAACTGAAAAAGAGTTATCCCGATAAATATTTCATGCCCGATCAATACAATAACCCCTTTAACCCGCAGGCCCACTACGATACCACTGGCGTAGAAATTTTCGAGCAAACCGACCGAAAGGTGACCCACTTCGTGACGGGAATCGGTACCACCGGTACCATCATGGGTGTCAGTCGCCGTCTCAAAGATTACGACCGGAACATTGCTTGCTATGCCGCTGAGCCCGCCGAATCCTTGCATGGATTAGAAGGGCTCAAGCATATGGAATCCTCCATTGTACCGGGTATCTACCAACCGGAATCCCTCGATGGGGTGATCCCCGTCCAGACCGAGTCGGGATACGGCATGGCCGAGCGATTGGCTGAGGAAGAGGGTCTTTTCGTTGGCCATTCCAGCGGCTCGAATGTCTATTGTGCCCTGCAAATTGCCCAAAAACTGACCGAAGGAGTCGTGGTTACGGTGATTTGTGACAGCGGAGACCGATATATCCCCATTTAACCCCTACCTTGGCAGTTGCAATGTCTGCCGGTCTTTTCTATAGAGCTTAGCCCTCATTAGAGGCCTATTTATGACCAAAGACCTGCAAATTTCCGGATACGTTCTAGATATGATGAAATTTCATGCCGAAAAAGACTATCCCAATGAGACCTGTGGCATGGTGATCGGGCCGCAGGGCAAAGATAAGGCCATCGGGGTATTCCCGATCCCAAATATTCAAGACGAATTACACCGCAAAGATCCACAAAAGTATACGAGGACAGCTACCACTGCGTATTTTATGGATCCGACTCACGTTCGGATTGTCGAAAAAGAGGCTGCATCGAAACGATTCGATCTGAAAGTTTATTACCACTCTCATCCCGACCATGGTGTGTATTTTTCCGATGAAGATAAAGCCATGGCGTGCCCATGGGGTGAACCGAATGATCCCAATGTGTCCTTTTTGGTGCTTGGAGTCGACAAAGGAAAAACTACGGGTGCCAGTTTGTTTTAT
>JAJFLL010000219.1 GCA_021772695.1 Deltaproteobacteria bacterium | reverse complement strand
AGGCCGCATGCCAACTGGTCCCGCAGGCGATGAGGTAGATGCGTTGCAAACCAGATAAAAAATTCTGTTTTTCCAATAATCCTTGAACCTCAGGCAGGTCGACTTCCCCGCTGGCGATTCGCAAACGGCCTCGAAAGGTATCGGCTAAGGCCCGCGGCTGCTCGAAGATCTCTTTGAGCATAAAATGCTTGTAACCTTCCTTTTCGGCCATGGCCAAAGTCCAGGGGATGCGTTTGACTTCACAAGTTTTGGGCAGTCCAGTTAAGTCGGATAGTTCCATGCTGCCTTGATGCAAGGTCACGACATCCCCATCGGCCATGAAATAAACTTGCTGGGTATAGGGCAGGAGGGCGGGAACATCACTAGCGACGAAGTATTCTCCTTCGCCGACGCCCAGAACCAATGGGCTGCCCGATCGAGCTGCTACCAAGGTCTCGGGGTCATTGTGATTGATCAGGGCAAGGGCATAAGAGCCTTTGACTTGACTAAGGGCCGCCCGCAAGGCCTGAGCCGTATCCGGTTGCTCATTTAAGGCTTCCACCACCAAGTGCGCTAAAATTTCACTATCGGTTTCAGAAGCAAATTCATGACCGCGCTCTTGTAGTCGTCGGCGCAAACTAAGGTAATTTTCAATGATGCCATTGTGCACGACGGTAACGTTTTTATAATGATGGGGGTGGGCGTTGGTTTCATTGGGACGACCATGGGTGGCCCATCGGGTATGACCGATGCCCAAGCCCGCGGCTGGAATACCGTTTGCTTTTACCAGGTCTTTAAGCCCTTGCAGCTTCCCCTCTACCCGACGGAGGTGGGTTTGTCCGGATACCGCCACCGCAATTCCCGCAGAATCATACCCCCGATACTCCAAGCGGGTTAAGCCATCGAGCAATACATCCTTTGCTTCTTTTTTACCGATGTAACCGACAATACCGCACATAATTCAACAGGTCCTAATTCGAAACAGGTCTATTTAGCTCTTGGCTTTTTTTTATTCCGGAGATTTTTTTTTCGTGCCCAATCGGCCACATTTCTTTGAGGCACTCGCGATACGGCCAAGGCTCCGGGTGGTACGCGCTTCGTCACCGTGGTCCCCGAGGCCACATAGGCCCCCTTCCCTACCTGCACGGGAGCGATGAGTTGGGTATCACTGCCAATGAAGGCGTCATCTCCGATGACCGTCACAAATTTGTGCCAGCCATCATAATTACAAGTGATGGTACCTGCGCCGATATTCGCTCCACGCCCTACTTTGGTATCACCCAAATAACTTAGATGGTTGGCCTTGGCTCCTGCCCCTAAATGGGTCTTCTTGAGTTCCACAAAATTTCCCACCTTCGCCCCCTCACCAATCACCGAGTCCGGCCGCACCCTTGCAAAGGGGCCCAAGGTGGCACGGGCCTTGACCTGACAGGATTCTAAATAGCTATAGGCCTTAACCGTAACGCCGTTTCCCAAGACCGAATCATGCAGAATACAGCCGGGTTCAATGGTGCAACCGGTTCCGATGCGAGTGTTCCCCAATAGTTGTACCCCGCTACCCAAATAGCTATCGGCCCCGATTTTGACACCGAAATCCACATAGACGCCGTCGGGATCTTGCATGCCCACACCATGGGCCAAGTGATTTCCCACCAGGAGGTCTTGGGCATAAAGATTTAAGAAGGCCAATTCTGCACGGGTATTGGCCCCCATGATTTCATGGGGATTGGACAGGGAATGGGCGGCCACGTCACGGTCACTTTGAATCGCCAGGGAAACCAAGTCGGTCAAATAGAATTCTTTAGTTTTAGCATTGGCCCGAATTTTTTTTAAGCTGGCCTTTAGAAAATCGGCCTGCACGCAGTAAATGCCCGCATTGATCTCGTTGATTTGTCGTTGGGCGGCATTGGCGTTTTTTTCTTCAACGATTCCGTAAATTCGACCCGTTTCATCTCTGAGGATTCGCCCATAATGTTGCGGATCTGGCAGCAGTGCCGTTACCAACCCGAGGGCTTTTTTCCCGGTAATCCTGAGAAGGGCTCGCAAGGTGGCCGTTTCGATCAATGGAACATCTCCGCTCAGAATCAACACGCGACCGGAAATCGAACCTAGCGCCTTTAATCCGGTCATGGCGGCATGGGCCGTTCCCCTGCGTTCCTTCTGATGGGCAAGCTTGAGAAAGTTTTTATGGGCCCCTTGTACTTTCAGGTGTTCGACCACCGACTCTCGACCATGACCCAAGACCAAGGCAATGGATTTAGGCTTTAGGGACTTGGCCGCAGCCAAAACATAATCCAACATGGGGCGACCGCAAATGGGGTGTAAAACTTTAGTCTTTTCAGACTTCAGGCGGGTAGAATTGCCAGCTGCCAACACGATAATGTTTAAGGAGGACATGGTCCGGAGTTAATCGGATCCGTCAAAAATATCAAGCGATCAGGGTATGGGAGCTCCATTCTTTATTGACTAATGGGACTTTTGACCGATACGGTCCCTCCCTGCCATGACCCAAAAACTTCCATGGATTTTTCCCCTGTTATTGACCCTCCTGACCTTGGGCTGCGCGCCAAAGTTTATTCCTCAGGACTTGAATCAGCTAAAAAATCCCGGAGACCTCGGAATGGCCAGCCAAAAGGCCTATCAACAGGCCAAAGCGACACCCGAAAAAAAGGAAAAGCTAAAGTATGCCCAGGCCGGAATCCACTATTCCGAAAAATGCTTAAAAATAGAACCGGAGAAGACCATGTGTCTATATTATAACGTGCTGAATCGCGGCACCTATATTCAAAATCACGTGGTCAATTATCAAACCTCCCTTAAAATTATGGTGAAAAATTGTCTAACCGTGATCGAAGTAGATCCTAGCTATGAACATGGTGGCTGCTACCGGATCCTCGGAGACATCTATGCCAAAGCCCCGGGCTTTTCCTTAAACCCCAAGAATATTACGCGCGACCTAGACCAGTCGGCAGAATATCTACGAGGTTCCGTTGGTGCGGCTCCCGACTACGCCTTGAATCATTTATTTCTGGCCCGTACCCTCGAGCAATTGGGTGAATTAGACGAAGCCAAAGTCCAATTGGCCGAATTTGACCGCTTGGTCACCAGTGACCTTGACAAAGATTACCCTGGGTGGAAGAAGGAACGGGAAGAGCTGGCCCAGAAATTGCAGAATTAAATGGCGCGATGGCGATAAATATTGGCGGAAATCATCAACCTTCCCTCACCCTTTAGGAGGAACCCATGTCTAGTGTTAACAAAGTCATTTTAATCGGAAACCTCGGTAACGACCCAGAAGTCAGATACACCCAAGGGGGTGCCGCCGTGGCAAATTTTAATATCGCCACCAACGAAGTCTGGAACAACAAAGAAGGACAACGCGAAGAACGCACCGAGTGGCATAAAATCGTCTGTTGGGCTCGCACCGCAGAATTGGTCG
>JAJFLL010000218.1 GCA_021772695.1 Deltaproteobacteria bacterium | reverse complement strand
CTCGAACGGGATGGTCCGTTGGAGCCCAAGGCATCGGTAATTTTTTCTTAACCGATGGTGATCCAGACCTAAAGTTCGGACCCGGGGGAGGGTTGATGCTGGATTACCGTTTCAACCAGCGTTGGGCCATTGAAACCGATTTATTTATCTCCTTTCACGACGGCCAAGGGGTGTCGGCTGGAGACAATGGTATGTATCTTTTGGGTGTACCGACCATTGAACTCAAATTTTATATGCGCAGCCAAGAAAACCGCATTGATCCCTACGTTTTAGCCGGCTTGGGTGTTTATGTACTGACTGAAGGAGACATCAATAATAATTCTGGCGGTGTTGGCCTAGGTGGAAACTTCGGTCTAGGGGTTGACTTTTATCTCCTGAACCGGCTTTCTTTGGGCCTGGCCGCAAAATTTCGTCCTATGGCGCTCATTCAAGGCAACAGTCAATCCACAGGACTGATTAACTTTGGCATGATAGGCAATTTAGTGTTTCACTTCGGCTCTGGAGAATAATTTCCGGGGTCATGATTTTAACGGGGACAACATGTCCGAAAAATATAGTGACGTCATTGTCGTAGGAACCGATCTGGCGGGTCTGATTGCCGGCGCTTTTCTGGCAAAAAGGGGTCTGAGTGTCACCGTTCTAAATTTTGAACGGGATGTGGGCAGTCAAAAAAAGAATATACAGCCCAATCTGATCACTAATTTAGAGAGCCGTCTCTTTAAAAACATCTTGGGCCGTCTCTCGATTCTCGACCACGAACTGCAAATTATCCGCAAGTTAGAAGTTCCCTTCCAAGTAGTGCTACCTAAGCACCGTATTGATATTTTTCGAGACCGTGAACGCTTGCAAGGAGAAATTCAACGAGAATTTCCCATGGATTCTAACAGCGTAAAAGGCTTTTATGAAGACATGGACCACTTTGAAGCAAAACTCGATACTGAAAAACTTCAAGAACTCATTTTACCGAAGGGAATAAAAAACCGTTGGAGATTCGGACAATTTGTCAAACAAACCGGACTCAATCAAAGGGTCAATCGAGTCACCGACACCCTTGGCTTCAATCATGAAGTCAGGGCCCTGCTAGAAAGCCAATTACAATTTCTTTCCCAAACTCATTCCAGCAATCCTTTTACCTATCAAATAGCGAAAACCCTCAGTGCCGACAATTGCCTATTGTATGAAGTGAAGGGTGGGATCGGACACCTTAAAAAGATTTTTCTAAATAAGATCGAACAATATAATGGTCGCATCAAAAATGAAGTGCAAATCGAAAGCTTTCAATTTGAAAACCGCTCTTTGGCTTCTATAAAATTAGGCGGATTTGAAGGTGGACTTGGGTGCCGTTATTTATTGTGGAACGATGAAATAAAAAAATTAGCTCCGTTTTTACCTAAGAAGTGGCGAACCCGCCGATTGATCAAAAACATCGAAGCTATTCAGCCTAAATTCTATCACTTCAGCATTCAATATCAGTTGGATTCCTCAGTGGTACCGGTAGGCATGAGGGAGAATCTATTATTTATTGGCGATCCCGAAAAGGATTTGTATGGCGACAATTTTCTTCACCTCAATTTATTTCATCCTGCGGCAGAAGAAAGTCAAAGCGATCAATCTTTTTTGACGGTCAGTTATCTATTACCAGCTACTGAGGTCACTCAAGCTGCGGAATATTTTGACAAGTTACACGAAGCCATATTTCAAAAAATTTCGCGATTGATCCCCTTTTCTAAAAATAAAATCCAATTGAAGTTTCCGTTGACCCACCGGGAAGCCCAGAGCGACGGCACCCTCTTTCCCATGGAAAAAACCGATTTTGAGATTTTCCGTGAAAATGCTCAAGAAAACCCTGTTTATCATTTGGCACCCGAGACCTTCGCCGACTTATTTCCCATGTCGAATCGCACCCCCTACAAAAATCTACATCTGACTAGTCCTGAAATCCTGGCGACCCTGGGCAGTGAAGGAAAATTTCTCTTGGGCCTCAAGACCATCGATCTCATTTGGCGTGAAGTAGAACATTCCCGTAAGAAAGCAGTCAAACAGCGAAAGATCGCCTAAAAGACGTGTAAGAACAAAAAAACCGCCATCCCTGCCGCTAAGAAAGTTTTTAAGACCACCGCCACCAGGCGGGTAGTTAATACCGTACAAGCCGTCACTACGGCACGACCGAAGGCTTTCAATACCACCCACTCATAGATGAGCGCCCCGAGAAAGGCACCGAGGAACATCCCGATGAGGGAGCCCACCAAAAAGATGGGCACTCCGATGATTAACCCAGCGATGCCTCCGATGAATGCGGCGATGATGGCGCCGGTACTCACCTTCACCACTTTTCCGCCAAAGACCCCCACCACAAATTCCATAATTTCACCAAAGGCCGCCAATCCCAATAACCATCCGTTGACCCAAAAGGCGGTGGTGGCGCCACCATCAAAGGAATAAAATAGCGAGTAGATAATTCCGAGCAGGGCAATGAGCCAGGTCCCCGGTAGAGAAAAGGGTACAAGCAAGAGTCCGCCCAAGACTCCCACTAAAAGGATAATCCGTATTAACCAATGCAAAGAAAGTTCCCACATTTCACAATACTTCCATTTTCGGGGAGTCTTACCCCCCGGGTTGCGCTTACTAAATTAAGAAATTTAATGACAATCAGGTACTTAGCCCTTTGGCATCCTTTTTGAAATTATATTTTACTGCGCCGGTTTTGATGACCCTAACTTTGTCACTACCTACCTGCACTTCGTTGTTTAAGGAGGCCACTATAATGGCTGGGATCAAAATTAGGGGTTTGCGGAATAAACCTGAAGGACGACGATCTTCTCCTAAGAAAGCTCCAACCAAACAGCTACCCAAAAAGGTCGATCGTGATAGAAAGGCCAAGCGCAATGCCGATGCCTACACGGCTTTCGTTACTTTTTCGGCTTTAAGTACGGGATTATTCCTCGCCGGTACCGGATTCACTATCTTTCATGGTCTGCGTTTGGGGAAGGCAGCAGGTACCAACGAACTCTTGGACCAAGCGTCCGATAAATCCGATCAACTCTTTACCGACTCAGGAAACCTAAGCCGCGACGCCCAAATTCAAGCCCAGAATTTTCCAGGGCTCTACGGAATGCTCAAAGATATTGAACAGGAATCCAATAATAAAAAACAATCCATCCAAGAAACTATCAAGGAACACCGCAGTGAGGCCAAAAAGAATCAAAAACGTGAATTAAAGATTACGACGGCCACCGGCATTGCCGCGGGCGTGGGGCTGCTGGGCATGATCGTATTTATTTCAGCGGCAAAAATTACTCGGCATCGCGGCTTAATGTTACACAGCCCCCGCCGAAAAAACACCGCCCAACTCCAAATCACTCCCAAAATTGGACCTCAATACAACGGTTTAGGTGTCAGTCTTCGTTGGTAAGTAATGCATTTACCGGAGCAAAAGACTTTCGATGAATGGGCGTGGGACCATGATCTTTAAGCTCACGCAAGTGTTGGGCTGTTCCGTAACCCTTATGCTTTGAAAAGCTAAAACCGGGATAGTCTTTTTCCCAGTCTGCGGCACGACGGTCTCGAGAGACTTTTGCCACAATGCTCGCCGCGGCAATGGAAGCAGAACGGCTGTCGCCTTTGACCAAGGTTTGTTGAGGCATGTCATAGGGAATCTTAAATTTACCATCTACCAACACCATTTGTGGTTTGATTTTCAGGTGGTCTAAGGCCAAGGCCATTGCCTTCAAAGAGGCATGAAAAATGTTCAGTTGATCGATTTCTGCCACATCGACCCATGCCACCTGGTAAGCTAGCGCTTGCACCACAATTTTTTCAAAAAGGGATTCCCGCTGTTTTACTGATAATTTTTTAGAATCATTGAGCCCTGGCAGATAAAATTCGCAGGGTAAAATAACGGCTGCTGCGAATACAGGGCCGGCCAAACAACCCCGCCCCACTTCATCAACTCCAGCAATGGTATCTAGGCCTTGTGCAAAATAAGACCGTTCCACTGACCTTAAGTCCATGAACTTAGGAGTAACGAAACCGAATACATCTGACCAGGTATTTGTAAAAAACGAGGGTTAAGCCTTTGGCTCGGTAGACGGAGCTTCAGGGACCTCAGGAGTTTCTTGGGGTGTTTCAACCGGAGTTTCCGGAGATTTCGACTTGGCAGGCTTAGCTTCGAAGCCGGTTTTACCGCGAGTGTCCACTGCGGCGATTCGCGCTTTTTTCCCTGAAAGTTCTCTTAGGTAATAAATGCGAGACTGGCGAATCTTACCCACGGTGGCCACCTGGATTTGCTCGATAAAAGGAGCGTGCAGAGGAAAAACTCGTTCGACACCGATGCCGTGAGAAATCTTTCGAACCGTAAAACTGGAGGAAATACCGCTATTATGGCGTTTCAATACCACTCCCTCAAAAATCTGGAT
>JAJFLL010000217.1 GCA_021772695.1 Deltaproteobacteria bacterium | reverse complement strand
GGTCAGTTTGGGCCAATCGGTTTCGCGAAGGTAACCTCCACGCAATTTAGAAGAATCGACCTTGGCCTCTGAGCACAATAACCTTTGCACCAGCTGCTCTTTCGACATTTCGAGGGAAAATACCGCAACACCTTTCTTGGATTCCTTTGCCGCATTGATGCCAACATTCATAGCAAAGGCGGTTTTACCCATGGAAGGTCGACCGGCAATAATGATCAAATCAGAGGGCTGAAACCCTGAGGTCATTTCATTGAGTTTTTTGAAGCCGGTAGATATTCCCGTAACAGTGGTTTTGTTTTCGTATAATTGTTCAATCCGGCGGAAGCTCTCTTTAACGATTTCTCGAACCGGGGTGAAGGCTTGCCGAATATTTCTTTCACTGATTTCAAAAATTGACTTTTCAGCGCCATCTAAAAAATCTTCGATACTCTCACAACCTTCAAAACCTTGTTCCACAATATCGGTGGCGCGGTTGATTACACTACGCAACATGGCCTTTTCACGAATGATTTTCGCGTAATGATAAACACTGGCACTGGTGGCCACTGAAGCGGCCAATTCTGCCAGATACGCCGTACCGCCGGCCAATTCTAAATTTCCCGAGGTTTGAAGTTGGTTTCCCACTGTAATTACCTCAAAAGGCTCGCCCTTCTCGAGCAAATGGATCAGGGCGCGATAAATATTTTGATGAGATTTTTTATAAAAGTCTTCGGGCTTTAAGAGATCCAAAATTTTATGGATCGCTTCGCCATCAATGAGCAGAGCCCCAAGCAGAGAAGTTTCTGCATCAAGGGCCTGGGGCATGACCCTTTCGTTAGTGGGAAATTTTTTGAGCCTGGTTGACAGGTCAGGCATGATAATTAGCCTTTTGGGGTCACGGACACCTTTATCGGCACTTTAAAATCGGCATGAAGCTTAATTTCAACCTGGTGATCGCCGATGGTTTTAATCGGGTTTTCTAATATAATTTTATGACGATCGATTTCAACCCCCTGGGCGGCAAGGAGCTCAGAAATTTCTTTGTTCGTAACCGATCCGAAAAGTCGTTCGTTGGCGCCCACTTCCTTTTCAATAGTCAAAGAAATACTTTGAAGCTTAGCGGCCATCGCCTCGGCGGTTTGTAGGAGTTTCGCAGACTTAGCCGCAATGATCTTTTTTTGCGCTTCGAGCGTCTTGATGTTTTTTGAATTTGAAATTAGGGCTTTCTTTTGGGGTATCAAGTAATTCCGACCAAAGCCTTCCTTCACTTTGACGATTTCTCCCATTTTTCCCAACTTTGGGACATCTTCGGTAAGAATAAGCTCCATGAACAATCTCCTTATTTATTAGCGAATGAAACCATCAAGCAGCTTTGGACTTCGCCGTTAATTTACGAAAATCAAACCAACTATCAAAAAATCCAACACCCAGCAAAAGCACTCCGATGGGCTGGAAAAACAATAAAAATATCAAATACCCCAACAACTTAACCAAGGGTGGGATGGACCATTTTTGACCATAAAAGGCCAGAATAGCCAAACCTTGTAAAAAATACGACAGCCCGAATACGATAAAAAAATTCAAGGCCAATATTTTTAATAAACCCCATTGAATCCAGTAAACATCGGCCAATAATAATACGGCCATTCCGATCAACAACCAAACAAATCCGAAAGGCATTTGCCAATTTCTGAGGGGTCCCAATTTTTTAAAGAGCTCATCTTTGACAAAAAGTTTTCTGGCGACCACTAAATTCAACCACACTACAAAAAGGGTCATGGCCATTAGCATTCCAGGAATTAAACGAACTGCATAATATACAATCGTATCGCCATGGGTTTTTAAAATGGCCAGCTGGTCTCGAATTTCAGGTGTGGCATCCTCGGGTATTTGGCCAGCCATCTGATTCAACAATAAGCCAAAGTAATTTTCAGCTTCATGAAATAATGCCGTAAGCCTTCCCCCCGAAATCACCGCCAACCATATTGTCAAAAGCAGTGTCAATATCAGTAAAATTTTACCGACCAGGCGTGTCACCTGAAATTCTTTGGGTTCCCATAGACCCAGAAAAATTCCGATCAGGCCGTAAAAACTCAAATATGAAAGACCAAAAAAACCTGGGTGCAGGCCGGCACCGTCTAGGGATCCCATTCCAGGCAGCCAAAAAATCAGTGGAGAGGACCCCACCTTTCCCCAAGTAGCAACAATCCAGGGAACTACGCCAAAATATATAAACGCTACAGCCAAAAGGGCGATCACAAAAGAGGTGATCGCCGGACCCCTGCCGTTTTTATGATACTGGTACAGCAAGGGCATCGGAGTGAGCCAAACCAACAAACCACTAACAAAGAGCAAAAACGTTAAGCCACCGGCCGTAATCGCAGTTTTTACTCTAGGGTTCATTAGCCCCCACTCTATTCAAAATTAGCGTGAACGGCCGTAAATGGAATAAAAGCCAAGGCACGAGCACGTTTAATATGGGTCGTGAGTTCCCTTTGGTGAAAGGCACAATTTCCGGTAATACGACGCGGAATAATTTTCCCACGCTCAGTAATAAAAAAGCTAAGCACCTTTGGGTTTTTATAATCCAACTCGTAATCACTATCGGTGCAAAACCGGCAAACTTTTTTCTTCGAGAATGACTTTTTTCGTCTTGAAGGAGGTCTCATAAAAATTTTCCTTAATTATCTGAATCCCCAGAATCGCTTTGATTATCGCCGGATCTTCCATGGTGGGAATCTCCTTGGGAATCACGACGATAATTATCCCTACGGCCACCCTCGCGACGCCCACCGTCGTAAGAGTCCCCTCTTCGCGAGCCGGAATCAGCACGAGCGCTAGCAACCTCTTCAGGGGGCTCATGGGGTGCATGT
>JAJFLL010000216.1 GCA_021772695.1 Deltaproteobacteria bacterium | reverse complement strand
CCAACTCAGCGCCCATATTGGCGATGACGTGCCGGTCCATGGCGGTTAAATGAGCCAGCGCCGGACCGTAATACTCGATGATTCTGCCGAGCCCTCCGGCCACGCCATGTCGCCTGAGCATTTCTAGGATAATATCTTTGGCACTGACCCACGGAGGTAAGGTTCCTGTAAGTTGCACTCCCCAAATTTTAGGCATTTTAAAATAAAAGGGTTCCCCGGCCATGGCCATGGCGACTTCAATGCCGCCGGCACCAATGGCCAACATGCCGATACCACCAGCCGCCGGAGTGTGACTGTCGGAACCCAAAAGGGTTTTTCCAGGAATGCCAAAACGTTCTTGATGCAAAGGGTGGCTGACGCCATTGCCAGGCCGGCTATACCAGATTCCGAATCTTTGACAGGCGCTAAAAAGAAAGAGGTGATCATCGGGATTCTTATAATCTTCTTGTATGATGTTGTGATCTACGTATTGTGCGGAGAGCTCTGTTTTGACTTGATCTAACCCCATGGCCTCTAATTCCAGCATGACCAATGTTCCGGTGGCATCTTGAGTCAAGGTCTGATCGATTTGGATTCCCACTTCTTCACCCGGCACCATGGTTCCGGATCTTAAATGGGTTTGAATCAATTTTTGAACGAGATTTTGCGGCATGTTTTTATTTATGCGTAGTTTATTTCATTTGGGTGATAAAAGAAACGAATGAATCGTGAGAATGTGGATGCTTTGAAAATTTTCATGGGCCAGCCCTGATTTTAAAATATAAAAACAACCTGATTTTTTTTGTTAAAAATGATGGTGGGGCATAACCCCTTAAAATGCCCTAAAATTGGCCAAACTTTGGCTTGAAGTTCCTTTTGGAATTAAACACTTGGCCCTTTTCCTCACAAAAACGATAAAATAGACTATCCTACTTAGAATTGCTAAAGGAATTCCAGGGAGATGCTGTCCAAATGATGCATTATTGAAGCCACTCTCCTAGGCCGAACTAGGCGCTAGTTCGGTTTCATTTGCTTTGGAACGGAATGACTTATGGACCAAATTGGATATTTTTTTCTAATACTTGTTTGTATTATTTTATCGGGTTTTTTTTCCGGTAGTGAAACGGCGCTGCTTCGCATTCGTAAAGAACAGCTTGAAAAAGATATCAAGGCAGCCAAAGGTCCATCCGCCTTTGCCGTTCGGGATTTGGTCAGAAATACCTCCCAACTTTTGGTGACCATTTTATTCGGAAATAACGTGGTCAATATCTTGGGGGCCTCTGCGGCGTCGGCCTTGGCCATCCACTACTTTGGTGAAAAATGGGGAATTGCGGCATCCACTCTGATTATGACTGTGGTCATTTTGATATTTGCCGAAATCTTGCCCAAGGCCATTAGCGCGCGTGACCCCGTGAGAGTGTCTTATATCGTTGGCCTTCCCCTTTATATTATCCACAAAATCCTAAAACCCCTACATTGGCTGTTCGATAAAATGATCGATCCTTTTATCCAAAGAATCACCAAGGGAACTGAAGATCCTGCTGGAACCATCGATGAAATACTAGCTCTGGCCAAAATGGCGCCGAAAAAACGCAAGGCAGGAGGGCCACTGGCGATTATTTCCAGTACGGCGGGAGCGGCCGAGATGCATGTAAAAGATATCATGACCCCGCGTCCTGAAATTGTTGCACTCCCCATAGAGACCAAAGCCTCGGACTTGCTCGAAAAACTCCTGGAGGAGCGTTATACCAGGCTGCCCATTTATTTAGGTTCTCTCGATAAAGTCATCGGCTTGGTTCACCTGAAAGATTTGGTGAGAAGCGTGCAAAAAGGGCAGGAAGACCTGCGTAAAATCTTGAAGCCGGTAATCAAAATCCCCGAATCGAAACCCATATTGTCTTTGATGTCTGAGATGCAAAGGTCCTTGATTCAAATGGCCATTGTGAAAGACGAATTTGGGGTGACTCAAGGGCTCGTAACCATCGAAGATATACTAGAAGAAATCGTCGGGGAAATTCGCGATGAATTTGATATGGAAGAGCTCAAACACCTAAAAAAATTACCCGATAAAAGTTATGAGGCCGAAGCCTTTATCTATGTGACCGATTTCAACCGGGATACGGGTTGGGCCTTACCTGCTGAAAAAGGAGAAACTCTCAGTGGGGTGGTATTTCGAAAATTAGGGAAGGTTCCCGAGGAAGGTGAAGAAGTCCGGATTGGCAGCTATCTTATTTCTATTTTAGAGGTCACGGGAACCAGGGTTACTCGGGTCCAGGTAAAAAGGGAGAATCCGGAACCCAACAATAATTAAATTTTTATTATCATAGAGTAAATAAATAATATTCGAATCTGATGTGGCAATACCATTCCATTGAAACTCCCGTAGGAAAACTATATTTGGTAGGAGCGGACGGGTTGTTAAAAAAGATATTCTTACCTAATCAGCAGCCCATATTGATCGACTCCCATTGGCGAGAAGAGCCGCAGGTCTTTGCCGATGCCGCGGCTCAAATAGAAGAATACTTCGCCGGGTCACGACAGGAATTTTCTATTTCTATAAAATTAGGGCTTACGGAGTTTCAACAACAGGTCTTAGGTGAAGTGGCCAAGATCCCATTTGGGCAAACCGTATCTTACCAAACCTTGGCCAACCGATTGGGAAACCCGAAGGCCGTACGGGCGGTGGGTGCGGCCAATGGCAAAAACCCCCTGCCCATTGTCATTCCTTGCCACCGAGTGATCGGCAGCTCAAATGAATTAGTCGGTTATGCCGGCGGACTCAAACTCAAGAAATATCTCCTCGAGTTTGAGTCCAAGCAAATCAACCTCTTTTAATTAAAGTTCCAGGGTATCGGCGATCATTTCACCCTCATAGGGGTAACCCGGTGCAAAGATGGTCTGAGTGTGCACTCGATACTCCTGGCCCATTGCGTTCGCTTCGTTGAGATTCATCTGGGCCAAGGGCACTAAGATACTGATGCCTTCTTCGGAAAACGCGAACTCTACGGGAGTTTCTGCTTCCACTTCGTAAGCATCTTCTACCCACTCATAAAGATTGCTTTGAAAGGGCTGTCCCATGGCAAATCCTTCCACCGCAGCTTGAAAATGGGTATCTTGAAAAATACCCATTCCTGGAAATCCTAACTCAGGATGCAATACCGAAAAATTGATCGTAAGCAATTGCAGGTATTCCGGAAGGACCTCAGGTGGCATGTCATTTAAAACGAGGGTTGCTTCAATGGCATCACCACGGACAAAAATATGGGTTTCTTGAAGGTCTGCGAACCCCGGCACCTCATAGCCCACTGCTTCTACCCAAGTTCCATCTTGATAGACTTGAAAGTCCTGGGAAGAATCGGTGCCTGCAGCGATGAGAAGACCTTCCCCTGCAGGCAAGCCCGAGCGGTAATTATTGAATCCGAAAGAAGGTTGTATGCATTTACCTTTTCGAGTCGTCGACTTGCTTTGACTGATATTAAAGTTTCGCACCTTATTTTCCGG
>JAJFLL010000215.1 GCA_021772695.1 Deltaproteobacteria bacterium | reverse complement strand
CGAGAGACCGCCAAAGGTGGCCAAACGCACGGAACCGTAGGTCAAACCCGCGGTGCCCATGGCGGCGATCCCGACGGGGCTGGCCACCTCATCGGCGAAGCGGCTCAACTGAAATTCTAATTGTCGGCCTTGAGAACCGGCGCCCGATAAAATCTGGACCGCCGCTAAAGCTTTTTCCCGCAAGGGTTGCGGTGTGGCAGCGGCGATTTCGGAATCATCACTCATGGAGGTGAAAATCAAAGATGCTGCCGATATATTTCCGCTCTTTTGGGATTCTTGGCCCAGGGAATACAGGTCTTGGAAAAACAAGGCTTCGTTGCTTTCCTCACTCAAAGAAAAAAGACTGTGTAAGGTGGAAGCTCCAAGGATCGAACGCATCTTTTCTTGGGTGACCTTGTCTAAGGATCGAAAGGTGAGGGAAAGTTTTTGCTGGGTATGTAGCGCTTGGCTTAAGGGACCGGGATGCTTCGCGTCGGAAGTGGTCGCAACACTACGGTCGAGCAGCGAGGCCACACGTGCCTTGGCCACGGCCGCCGGGTTCTGTGCCGGTGCCATAGAGGTATCTAATTTTATTTTCGGCCGCAGGTCTTGAGGACCTGAAGGCACAATCGGGTGCGAACCCATAACCGCAACTCGCCTGAGTTAAAGGTGAATAGGAGTTAAATTGGTTCGTCCCCTCCGAGCCCAAAATATCGCCCCTGATAAAGGAAAGTTGCTAGGTGTTGAACTTTATTTCCCTTTTTCGTTTTTTCCCAGGGCGAGCCCCCCCAAAAGGGCATTGATTCTGAAGATTTAGCCCACCTGTTTGCAGAATGAAATCAGAAATTTTTGTACAGTAAATGAAGAGATTTTTAGTAATGGATGGCCACTGAGGTTCCGAAAATATGATTGTTCTCCCACATATTTCCCGATTCCTTGCGTTGCCATCGGTAGTAAAAGGCGAAGGCAAGTTGGTCGTTTAAGACCCCGAAGGCATTGCCTACGTCCAGGCGGTTCTCGTTGAAACCCACGCCCTGTTCAATGAAGACTTCATCTTGAATGTAGGGGGTATATGAGACGGGACGTTCGCCGAAGTAATGAGAGATCTGTGTCAGGTTACGGTATCGAAACCAGGTATCGTCGGGAAAGATGCGAATTTCGAAGCGTTGCCGGTTTTTAACCACCACCGGCTTCCAAGGGGTTTTGAGGACCACTTCAAAAAATGGCCGGTTCTCTCCGGCTTTCCCTTTTTTCTTTTCGTAGCGGTAATAGGATCCCGCCGACAACCATTTGAAAAATTTATAGTCGAATCCCAAGGTCGTATTAAAGGTAAAATGTTCGGTGGCTTGGTCGCGAAAACGGTTTTCCATGGACCATTTTAAGGTAAATTTCGAGGGTTTGAAGCGATGGGAATACTTCAGTTCCGTCCAAACCTGAAAGTCTCCCCCCTGGGCCTCAGGTGCAAAAAAGCCTGAAAAGCCTGCGAAAAAACAGAAAAGGGTCAGGGTTCCAAGAATAATCCCGCGAATACGTAATCCCATAACATCCTCCTAGGTCCGTTTGAATATAATGCCACTTCTTTTCACTCATCCTAACGGCGGCCACTATGCAGCTGGAGTTTGTATTTTGTGTACGGATCCTGAAACAAATATGTGAACTTGACACTTGGGAGGTCGGCTTCCTACAATTTCGCGACTATGTCTTTCATCAATTATGATCATCAAGAAATAAACTTTAAAATCGTCTACGTTGGCCCGGCCCAATCGGGGAAAACCACCAGTTTGGAGCAGATCTACAAGCGCACCAAGGGGAAGTCTCGCTCGGCCATGGTTCGGCAGGAATCCAACGAAAGAACGCTCTTTTTCGACTTCATTCCCTTGTTTTTGGGAGAAGTAGACGGTTTTAAGACCCGTTTTCATATTTATACGGTGCCGGGCCAGGTCCTTTATGAAGATAGCCGTAATTTAATCCTCAAGGGCGTCGACGGAGTGGTATTCGTTGCCGATAGTGCCGTTGATCAGATGGAGGCCAATCTGCGCTCCTTAGAAGGCTTGCAAGTCAACCTGACGGAGCAATCCATCGATCTGGGAAATTTTCCCCACGTACTGCAATACAATAAACGCGATATCAAAAACGCGGCCAACGTGGGTGAGATGCGCAAATTGCTCAATGCTCAAGGCGTACCCGACTACGAGACCGTGGCCACCGAGAATAACGGGGTCTTTGATGCCTTTCGCCAATTGGCCAAAGACGTGATCAAAGATTACGCCGATACTTATTGAGCATCATGCGGGTTTCCCACCAAATTGACGGCATTTCCTTAAACGTCCTTAGCGATGACCTTCCCTTACAAGAAGTTGGGCGGCCGGGATCCATACTCGATATCGCCTTGGGTAATGGCATTCGCCTCAATCACAGCTGCGGTGGTACCGGGGCCTGTACCACCTGTCATGTCTTGGTGATCGAAGGCCTGGAATCTTGCAATCGACCTGAGAAAATTGAGCGAGAAAGGTTGCAGGAAGTCTACGGTCGTCAAGCCAACTCACGACTCGCCTGCCAATGTGTGCCAAAAAAATCGGTAAAGGTAGAAATTCCCTAAGAGCGCCACGCCCGTGTGGCCAGAAATATCAAGACGGCAAGGGTGATTCCGGTGGCTGCGGCACCGATCCAAGTGAGTCCCAAGACCTTGGCTAAGGGAATCGATAAGAGGGCGATAAGAGGGTACCAGGGTACATGACGCACGTCGCGCTGGGACCTTAGGGTAGGCCCCTGAAAATAAATGACCGGATAGCGCGCTAAAAATTGTTCCATTTCTTCTTTGGAAAGTCCCCAACGTTGTCGCAGGTGTTGCACCAATTCCCGGTAAGAACGATCCAGACCGTCCTGTTTGAGTAAGGCTAGTGCACTGATCATGGCGTCCACATGGGCCTTGGGATTGGTTTCGGCCCGCATCATTTCGAGGATGGCGGAACCGCTATTTTTTAGGGTGCCTTCTAAAAGTTGTCCCTCGCTCGCCCCTAATTTAAAGGACCCGGCTTCACCGCCTTTTAGATTTTCCCCCTTGGCACCCAAGGATTTTCCTTCGCTACCGGAACCGAGCGGACCTCCCGTTAGGGCCTGGGTTAAGCGTTGCCAAAACTTTCCTCCCTGTTGGGTTTGAAGTTGGCGCAGTGCCATGGGAAGGTCGGTGCCCTGTTCGTTAACCAGGTGATGCACCTCCCGCAGAAACTCCCGCAATACTGCTTGTTCTTTGGGACTGAATCCACTGCCGTGGTCTTCGGTAAATGCTGATGCGCTTTGATCCACTTGGGGAGTTTGGTAACCCTCTACTCCCTCCTGAACCACCGTTTCGAAGAGCTGCACGATTTCGGTGGCATAAGCTTGAGATTTATCCTTGCCCGCTTGGGCCTGCTGCTGGGCCAACTCCAACTTGGCCGCTTGTTTGGCTTGTTCTAATTGCTCCGTGGCAGGGTCAGGGGTTTGGGGCTGTATCTGCGGACCGTCTCGCCCAGCGAATTCGGCAGTGGAGTCAGGGCTTTGAGGATTTGAGGGGGGCGGGGTTTTGATGGGATCGACCATGGTGGCTCCGGATTACATTATAGGCCAACCTTCCCCATGGGCCTGCAAGGTTTTTTCGGTTTTGCCTCGGGGTAGGGTTGCTTAGGACGGTTTGGAAGGGTCACGCTTCTTCAATAGCTTACCGTAACAAAAGGCATTTAGCCCGATGACCAGGCCCCAAAAGGCGATTAAAAAGATGTAACCTGCTGTGGTCATAATTATTTTCTTACCTCGCGAATAACGCCTCGTTTCAGCAATCGATCATGGGTAAAGGAGTATTTGATACCGATGCCCATGCCAATCAACATGAGGAGCAACATCACCCGAACCCCAATGACATAGGGCAGGTCTGCCTTGGCCACATTTCTCATTAGGATGGTGTCGATGCCCGATTGGTATAGCCAGGTGCCCAATAAGATAAAAAGCAAAATGGGTGTCACGTAGGTGAGGATGTAAAAAAAGATTCGTGGAATCTTGATATCAGCGCCGTCGGTGAGTTCCTTCCAAGCATTTCGGGGACCAAAGAGCCAGACGAAGACAACAATTTCGACACAAGCAAAGAAAGTGACGCCAAAGGTGCCGAGCCAAAAATCCATGTCGTCGAGGAAGCCATACTTTAAAAAGAAAATCACCGGTTGGCCCAGGGCAAAGAGTAAAAAGCCGGTGATGGCGGTTGCCTTGCCGCGGGTCAATTGAAATTCATCTTGTAAAAAGGCCATGAAAGGTTGGGTGATGGCCACGGCCGAAGTGATGCCCGCCACAAAAAGTAAGAAGAACCAGATGGTACCGAATAGCTGGCCAAAGGGCATCTGTTGGAAGATCAAGGGCATGGCCTGAAATCCCAGATTGAAGGCGCCGCCTTGGGCCACCGTCATGGTGCCGGCGACCCCAAAAAAGGCCACCGCGATGGGGATGCCGATGGAACCACCTAAAATGATTTCTGCAAAACTATTGGTGGCGGCTGTCGACAGGCCGTTGAGGGCCACGTCGTCTTTTTTACGGATATAACTGGCATAGGTTTGGATGGCACCGAACCCCACTGAGAGGGTGAAGAAGACCTGACCGGCGGCGGCCAACCATACCTTGGGATCTTTCAGGGTGCTAAAGTTCGGATTCCACATGAAGCCCAAACCCGCATTGATGGAATTGTCGGGTAGGGCGGGGTCGGGAGTTCCCAGGGTAAAGACCCGAACCACCAAGATGATGCCGAAAATAAATAAAACGGGCATGCCGTATTTGGCGAGGCGCTCTAGGCCTTTGACCACGCCCCGAGATAAGACGTAGATCACTAGGCCTAAGCTGATGAGATAAAATAAATAGGTGTAACCGTAACCCTGGAAATAGGTGCTGTCTTTCACCCCTTGGAAGCTGGAGAGAAACAGACTCATTTCGGCTTCGCTGGTGATACCCATGTATTTTCCGGTCAGGGAAAAGAAGCTGTAAGCCAAGGTCCAACTCATGACGTAGAGATAATAAACCCCCACGCCAAAGGTGATGAGGATGCCAAAGACTCCGAGGTATTTGGCCAAAGGATGATGCCAGAGATGGTAAAAAATTCCTGGAGTGGTACCGTGACCCTTGACGCCACCGTGGCGTCCCATGGCCCATTCACACCACATGAGGGGAATGCCGAAGAGCAGCAAGGCAACGAAGTAGGGCACCATAAAGGCACCGCCACCGTTTTGGGCACATTGTACGGGAAAGCGCAGAAAATTGCCCAAGCCAATGGCATTTCCAGCGGTGGCTAATACCAGACCGATCCGGCTATTCCATAATTCCCGGGGTTGAGCCATGGGGTTTTTTAAGGGGTTCGCCTAGGGAGCGCAAGGAATCTTTCCCACAAATTTTTCCTTGGCTTCCCTTTGCCAGATGACTTATCGGCCCCCCCGGGTAAGGAGGATATTCCCATGTGGCCCTATTTAATCGACCATTGGTATTTTTTTGCGGGGGGAGCTTTTCTGGTGCTCCTAGTTCTAGGGTGGGCCTTGCGCAGACGTCGTCAGCGCAAGGGTCGAATTCCCTCTGCGGCACCCCTGACTTTGGGCTTGGAAAAAACCCGGAAAAATCTAGGGGCCAAACTGCAGGCACTCCTCGCCAAAGACAATGAAATCAATGAAGCCGTCCTGTCTGAATTAGAAGAGATCTTGATCGGTGCCGATATGGGCGTGGGAACCACACAAAAACTCCTCAGGGCATTGAAAGCCGACGTGCAGGCACAAAATCACGGAGAGATAGATCTTCTGAAAGAATACTTGGGCGAAGAGATCTATAAAATTTTACGGGCACCATCGGAAGATTTTGAACCCCCTCACCGCCCCCATGTCATGATGATCGTTGGCGTCAACGGAGTCGGGAAGACCACCACCATCGGAAAACTCTCTCACCGTCTACGGCAAGAGGGAAACAAAGTGCTATTGGCGGCGGCCGATACCTTTCGTGCCGGAGCTGTAGACCAATTAAAGGTGTGGGGTGACCGGGTCGGGGCAACCACCCTATCGCAACAGGACGGTAGCGATCCGGCTGCGGTGGCCTTTGACGCGGTTCGGGCGGGCATGGCCCGAGGCATGGACCGTGTGCTCATCGATACCGCGGGTCGACTCCATACCAAGGTCAATTTGATGGAAGAACTCAAAAAGGTCAAACGGGTGATCGACAAGGCCTGTCCCGGGGCTCCCCATGAGGTTTGGTTGGTGATCGATGCCACCCAGGGGCAAAACGCCCTGCAACAGGCACGCATGTTTCATGGGGCCCTTAACCTCACGGGTATCATTTTGACCAAATTGGACAGCACCGCCAAAGGGGGGGTGGCTGTAGGTATTACTGACGAATTGTCGGTGCCTATCACCTTTATCGGGGTAGGGGAAAAAATTGAGGATCTGCGCCCCTTTGCCTCTAGGGAGTTCGTCGACGCCCTGCTGGCCTAAGCTTGGGATCCTGCCAAGGGTGGCGCCAGTTGTTGACAGTCCCCTATGAGGACCGATAATAGAGTCAGGCATTGAATCTGCTGCAAATTCGGAGGAAACCCCATGGCTGAGGCCGCCGTATTAGAAGAATATAATGTTACCGAAGACTGCATCGCCTGTGATGCTTGTTGCGATGATTTTCCCGATATCTTTACCATGAATGAAGACCATTCCCGGGCCATTGCGGTGAATAAGGCACCGGTGGGAAAACACAACCCCTGGGAAATCGTGACGGTCTGTCCCGTCGATGCCATTGAGCTCATCAATATGCCCATGCCCCCGAAGCCCGAAGGCATGGAAGACAAAAAACCCGAGGTGGCGGCCCCCGTTGAAACGGGAGACTGGCGTAGCCGGTGGTTATCGGTCAAAGACAAACCCGAAGACCAGTGGGAGCGTATGAAGCGCTACGGTATGGCCTCAAGTTTTACCGATGAGGGCGATCATTATTTGTGGAAGTTCGATATGCCCAATAAGGTACCCGATCATGAGCTTAAATTTAAATGGGGACTGCCTGAAGAAATGCCCGACTATGCCTATGAAGTTACCGTCAAAGGCAATCACACCCTGATCAAGGCCAAATGCGAAGACGAACAAGTGAGAAAACTCAGTGGATGGATGAATTCTTTTCCCATGATGTTTTATAAAGAGGTCGTTACCGATCAACCTATCGCCGGGCATAAAGAGAAATACGATCCCGAGACCAAGGTTT